>NZ_CALPDC010000024.1:0-43832 GCF_943193165.1 Weizmannia agrestimuris | reverse complement strand
CACGGAAGTTAAGCTTTCCAGCGCCGATGGTAGTTGGGGGTTTCCCCCTGCGAGAGTAGGACGTTGCCGGGCCAAATAAAAAAACGTAGACAAATCGTCTGCGTTTTTTTATTTGCTTTTTCTAAATCCGCGAACAAATTTTTCTAACCATCAGCGGATACAGAAAGAGTGCCCATAGGCGTATTTTAAAAAGGCAGGGAATATCCCTGCCTTTTATAACATGGTTACTTTTCTTCCTTCCCCGGTATAATGCAGCTTCCATCTGCACAGGCAACGTCTTCTTCGGTGGACAGGTCTTGCAGCACCGGTGCTGCGGCTTCTTCCTGCCATACTTTCTGAAGGGCGCTTGTAAAGGTTTCGAGCGGCTGGGCGCCGGAGATGGCGTATTTTTGGTTGAGAATAAAAAACGGGACGCCGGTGATGCCGTATTGCTGTGCGATGGCTTCATCTACGCGTACATCATTTAAGTGGGCGTTCGGGTCACGAAGCACTTCCAAAGCTTTTTCCCGGCTGAGGCCTGCAGATTCGGCGATCGTGGCAAGTGTTTCGTGGTCACCGATATACGCTCCTTCTGTAAAATAAGCGTGGAACAGTTTTTCGGCGAGTTCCGCCCCTTTGCCTTCAGCCGCGGCAAATTTTTCAAGGCGGTGTGCATCCAGCGTATTCGTCGGCTTCATGTTGTCAAAATCATAACGAAGCCCAACCGTTGCCGCCTGTTCTCCAATCCCGTGGTTTGCCTGTTTTGCCTCTTCCATGCTGATGCCGTATTTTTCGGCAATCGCTTCATGGATATTTTTGCCAATGCCTTTTTCAGCAGTAGGGTCAAGTTCAAAAGCTTTAAATTCAACTTCCACCTCATCCCGGTGCGGAAATTGTGCCAGCGCCATTTCCAAACGCCGTTTTCCAATATAGCAAAATGGGCAGACAAAGTCAGACCACACTTCAATTTTCATATGAACACCCCATTTCTTCGATTACCCCCTATCGTATCACAAAAAAGTTTTATCATAAAAAATCATGCTTATGGACACGTTTACTTTGCTCCGGCCGTGATATGATGGAAAAGAAGCAAAATGAATGTGTGATGAGGAGGGGGAAAATCATTGCTCCACAATAGTATTGTCATGGTACTGATTATTTTTGTTGTTAATATTATCTATGTATCCTTTTCGACAACGAGGATGATTCTAACGTTAAAGGGATACCGGTATATTGCTGCTTTTGTCAGCATGGTTGAAATTATCGTGTATATCATCGGTCTCGGGCTTGTTCTTGATAATTTGAATAAGATCCAAAACATTATTGCGTATGCGGCCGGTTACGGAATCGGCGTCATGGTGGGGATGAAAATTGAAGAAAAATTGGCGCTCGGCTATATTACGGTCAATGTCATTACAACAGGGGCAAATTTGGATTTGGCAAAAAAATTGCGGGAAAGTGGCTACGGCGTTACTACATGGGATGCGCACGGGCTTGAAGGGGATCGGATTGCCCTTCAGGTTTTGACGCCGAGGAAATATGAACTGAAATTATACCAAGCGATAAAGACGATTGATCCAAAGGCCTTTATCATTGCATACGAGCCGAAAACCATTTACGGCGGTTTTTGGGTAAAAGCGGTGAAGAAAGGAAAATTGAACAAATGAAAAAACAGTTTGAAGTGTTTGAAAATGAGACCATTGCGGACTGTCTGGCAAGAATGGAAAAAGAAGGCTTCCAACCGGTCAGAAGAATCGAAAAGCCGGTGTTCCGGGAAGTCAAGAAAAACGGCAAGAAAGAATATGAGCCGGTCACCAGAAAAATTGTATTTGAAGGAAGAAAATCAAGTTCAGACCCGAACATTCCCGACCTGTAAAACATGAATTATTCGTTGACAGCAACAAGCCTCCCTGTTAAGATAAAAATACAAAGTGAATATGACCCTCATATATAATGGGAATACGGCCCATACGTCTCTACCCGGTTACCGTAAATAATCGGACTATGAGGGAAAGCGGAAGTTGGGAATCACAAGGTTTTCCATGCTTATTTGTGCTGCACCCGGATGGACTGCTTTCTCTCTAAAATAGAGCGGGCAGATCCGTCCGGGTTTTTTTGTACATAAATAGGGGAGGGATGCAGGTGGCAGTTGAAGTTGGCGTCATTATGGGCAGCATTTCAGACTGGGAAACGATGAAACATGCGTGCAGCGTGCTGGATGAATTGGACGTGCCTTATGAGAAAAAAGTTGTCTCTGCACATCGGACGCCGGATCTGATGTTTCAATATGCAGAACAGGCAAGAAGCAGGGGCGTAAAAGTCATCATTGCGGGAGCAGGCGGCGCGGCCCATTTGCCGGGGATGGTCGCAGCAAAAACGACGTTGCCAGTCATCGGCGTGCCGGTCCGGTCGAAAGCGTTGAACGGCCTTGACTCTTTGCTTTCAATCGTGCAAATGCCGGGCGGTGTCCCGGTTGCAACGGTCGCGATCGGAAAAGCGGGCGCAACGAATGCTGGACTGCTTGCCGCCCAAATTTTATCCATAACAAACGAACATATTGCCAAAAGGCTTGAACAAAGGCGGGAAAGACTTTCAAAAACCGTATATGAAAGCAGTGATCAACTTGAACAGGAAAATGATTAAACCGGGGAGTACAATCGGCATCATCGGCGGCGGCCAGCTCGGGAGAATGATGGCCCTTGCCGCAAAAGAGGCGGGTTTCCGGATCATTGTCCTTGATCCTGTGCCGGATTGCCCGTGTGCGCAGGTAGCGGACGGGCAAATCACGGCGCCATATGATGATGAAGCGGCATTGCGGGCGCTCGGGGAACGATGCGATGTGCTCACCTATGAATTTGAAAATATCGATTATAAAACATTGAAAAAGGCCACCGGATTTGCCCATGTGCCACAAGGAGCGGAGCTGATCCGGATCACGCAGAACCGTATTTTTGAAAAAGAAGCAGTTGCAAAAGCAGGCGTCCGGGTTGCGCCGTACCGCGTCGTTGAAAACGCGGCGGATTTGAAAGAAGCTGTTGCAGAAATTGGCTATCCATGTATTTTAAAAACGGCGCGCGGCGGTTATGATGGAAAAGGGCAGATCACGCTCCGGCATGAAGGGGATTTTAATGAAACGGATCCGCTTCTTGCCCACGGCGCATGTGTCCTTGAAAAAATGATTCCATTTACAAAAGAACTTTCTGTCATCATCACCCGGAATGAAGCAGGGGAAACGAGCCTTTTTCCGGTAGTTGAAAATATTCATCACAACCATATTTTGCATCAAACAATCGCGCCGGCACGGGTGGAAAATACGGTGAAAAAAGAGGCGGAGCAACTCGCCCTAAAGGTGGCAGAGCAGCTTCATTTAACCGGTACGCTTGCAGTCGAAATGTTTTTAGAAGCGGACGGTACGCTTTATGTCAATGAACTGGCACCGCGCCCGCATAATTCCGGGCATTACTCGATTGAAGCCTGTTCGATTTCGCAGTTTGGCCAGCATATCCGCGCGATCTGCAACTGGCCGCTCCGCAAAGTGGAACTTTTGAAGCCGGCTGTCATGGTCAATCTGCTCGGCCAGCACGTCGAAAGGGCGCTTACGCAAATTCCTTACCAGCCGGAATGGTCGGTCCATCTTTACGGCAAAAAAGAAGCGAAATTCCAGCGAAAGATGGGCCATGTTACAGTGCTGACAGAGGAAATCGAAGAGACTTTGCTTTCCCTTGAACAATCCGGTGTATGGCAGGATGTACAGAAACGATCGGAGGCAGCAGTGAATGATTGAACGCTATACAAGGCCTGAAATGGGCGCCATCTGGACAGACGAAAATAAATACAAAGCATGGCTTGAAGTGGAAATCCTTGCCTGTGAAGCATGGGCGGAGCTTGGGGAAATCCCGAAAGCAGATGTGCAAAAAATCCGTGAAAATGCCAGATTTGATGTTGAAAGAATTTTAGAAATTGAGCAGGAAACGCGCCACGATGTTGTCGCTTTTACAAGGGCCGTTTCGGAGTCGCTTGGCGAAGAAAGAAAATGGGTGCATTACGGGCTGACGTCCACGGATGTGGTCGATACGGCGCTTTCTTATTTGATCAAACAGGCAAATGAAATCATTGAAAAAGACCTTGAACGTTTTATTGAAATTTTAAAGCAAAAAGCAATTGAACATAAATACACCGTCATGATGGGCCGTACCCACGGCGTCCATGCCGAACCGACCACTTTTGGCCTGAAAATGGCGCTCTGGCACGAAGAAATGAAACGGAATCTCGAACGCTTCAGGCAAGCGGCGGACGGCATCCGTTACGGGAAATTAAGCGGTGCTGTCGGGACCTATGCCAACATCGACCCGTTCGTTGAGCAGTATGTCTGCGGGAAACTCGGCTTAAAGCCGGCGCCAATCTCCACGCAAACGCTGCAGCGCGACCGCCACGCTTATTACATCGCGACCTTGTCTTTGATCGCGACATCGATTGAAAAATTTGCTACGGAAATCAGGGGGCTGCAAAAAAGCGAAACCCGTGAAGTGGAAGAGTTTTTCAGCAAAGGGCAAAAAGGATCGTCCGCGATGCCGCATAAACGCAACCCGATCGGTTCGGAAAATATGACCGGGATGGCGCGGGTGCTGCGCGGCTATATGGTAACGGCGTATGAAAATGTCTCCCTTTGGCATGAGCGCGACATCTCGCATTCTTCCGCGGAACGGATTATTTTGCCGGATGCAACGATTGCTATTAATTATATGCTGAACC
The DNA here is from genome assembly GCF_943193165.1 of Weizmannia agrestimuris. Classification (NCBI taxonomy): domain Bacteria; kingdom Bacillati; phylum Bacillota; class Bacilli; order Caryophanales; family Bacillaceae; genus Heyndrickxia; species Weizmannia agrestimuris. The sequence goes on along the minus strand of NZ_CALPDC010000024.1, from coordinate 39,101 downwards.
GGTTCGGCAATATTGTGAAAAACCTGACCGTCTTCCCGGAAAATATGAAACGGAACATGGACAAAACGCTCGGTCTCATTTATTCACAGCGGGTTTTGCTTGCTTTGATTGATAAAGGCATGTCCCGTGAAGCGGCATACGATACGGTGCAGCCGAAAGCGATGGAGTCGTGGGAGAAACAGGTACCGTTTAAGGAACTGTTGAAAAAAGACCCGGCCATCCAAAGCAGGCTCACGGAAGCGGAACTCGAGGCATGCTTTGACTACTATTATCATTTGAAACATGTCGATACGATTTTTGACCGTCTCGGGCTGAACTGAACCGGGGCGGCCGGGTGAATTCAGCCCGGCTGTCCCGGAAAATAAAAAGCGGCTGCGAAATTTGCAGCAGGCTTAAGGAGGCAGGCGCATGCTTGTATACGAGGGGAAAGCAAAACGGTTGTATGAAACAGAGGATCCGGATGTATTGCGCGTTGAGTATAAAGACTCGGCCACCGCGTTTAATGGCGTGAAAAAAGCGGAGATTGAAGGAAAAGGGCAGCTAAACAATGAGATTTCAAGCCTGATCTTTAAGCGGCTTGCGGAAAAAGGGGTCAAGAGCCATTTTATCCGTAAAATATCGGAACGCGAACAGCTTGTGCGCCGGGTGGAGATCATCTCGCTTGAAGTAGTCGTCCGCAATGTCGTGGCGGGCAGCCTTGCAAAACGCCTCGGACTTGAAGAAGGAACGCCGGTCGGGCAGCCGGTTGTCGAGTTTTATTATAAAAAGGATGAACTCGGCGACCCACTCATTACAGAAGACCATGTACGGCTTTTAGGGATTGCAAGTTCGGAAGATTTGCAGTTTTTAAGAAAACAGGCACTGGCTGTAAATGAGAGCCTAAAGGCGCTGTTTGCAGAAATCGGCGTCCGCCTTGTGGATTTCAAACTCGAGTTCGGACGCGGACGTGACGGGGCGATCCTGTTGGCTGATGAAATTTCCCCGGATACGTGCAGGCTCTGGGACCGGGCAACGAATGAAAAGTTGGATAAAGATGTGTTCCGCCGGGATTTGGGCAGTTTAACGGAAGTTTACCAGGAAATCTTAAATCGCTTGAGAGGAGATATTTCGCATGTATAACATGTATAAAGTGAAAGTCTATGTCACCTTGCGCGAAGGCATCCTTGATCCACAGGGGGTTGCCATCAAACAGTCGCTTGCCCAGCTCGGCTACAGCGAAGTGCAGGACGTGCGGGCCGGAAAATATTTGGAGCTGCTTATAGAAAAAACGGACCGGGACCTGGATGACGTCATCCGGGAAGTGTGCGGGCGGGTGCTTTCAAATCCTGTCATCGAAGACTACCGCTATGAAATTGAGGAGTGTGTTGCGCCGTGAAGTTTGCTGTCATCGTTTTTCCGGGATCCAATTGTGACACCGATATGTTTCATGCGATTCAAGATGCACTTGGTGAAGAAGCGGCATACGTCCGCCATGATGCAGATTGTTTAGATGGATTTGACGGGATCCTCCTGCCGGGCGGTTTTTCGTACGGCGACTATTTGCGGACAGGCGCGATCGCACGCTTTTCGCCGGTTATGCAGGCTGTTGCAAGAGCTGCTGAAGAAGGCAAACCGGTGCTCGGCGTCTGCAACGGGTTTCAAATTTTGCTTGAAGCCGGCCTTTTGCCAGGGGCCATGCTCCGGAACGCAGGCTTGAAATTCGTCTGCAAAACGGTACCGCTTGTGGTCGAAAATGCCGTAACGATGTTTACTTCCCTGTATGAACATGGGGAAACGATCCGGATTCCAGTTGCCCACGGGGAAGGGAACTATACTTGTGATAAAGAAACGCTCGAAAAGCTGAAAGAAAATAGGCAAATTGTGTTCGCGTACGGGGAAAATCCTAACGGGAGTATTGCCAATATTGCGGGAATTATGAACGAACAAGGTAATGTACTCGGGATGATGCCCCATCCGGAACGGGCCGTTGAGACATTACTCGGAAGCACGGACGGCTTGAAGCTGTTCAAATCCATTGTGAAAAACTGGAGGGAATCCCATGCCGTTATTGCTTGAACCAGGACCGGCCGAAATCAAGAGCCAAAAGATTTACCGTGAAATCGGGCTGACAGACGAAGAATTCGCACGGGTCGAAGCGATTCTCGGCCGGACGCCGAATTATACCGAAACAGGGCTGTTTGCCGTCATGTGGTCGGAACATTGCAGCTATAAAAATTCTAAGCCGGTCTTAAAAAAGTTTCCGGTAAAAGGCGAACGCGTTCTCCAGGGGCCCGGGGAAGGCGCCGGCATCATCGATATCGGCGACGGGCTGGCGGTTGTTTTTAAAATTGAAAGCCATAACCACCCGTCTGCGATTGAACCGTACCAGGGCGCGGCAACGGGTGTCGGCGGGATTATCCGCGATGTGTTTTCGATGGGGGCAAGGCCGGTTGCGCTCCTCAATTCGCTCCGTTTCGGCGAACTCGATTCTCCGCGGGTGAAACATCTTTTCAAAGAAGTCGTTGCCGGAATTGCGGGCTACGGCAATTGCATCGGCATTCCGACAGTCGGCGGAGAAGTGGCATTTGACCCGTGTTATGACGGCAATCCGCTCGTCAACGCGATGTGCGTCGGCCTGATCGAACATAAAGACATTCAAAAAGGGCAGGCGCGCGGCATCGGCAACACGGTCATGTATGTCGGCGCAAAAACAGGAAGGGATGGCATCCACGGCGCCACTTTTGCCTCCGGGCAGCTCAGCGAAGATTCGGATGAAAAGCGTCCGGCAGTCCAGGTTGGCGATCCGTTTATGGAAAAACTGCTCCTTGAAGCCTGCCTCGAACTTGTCCGCCATGATGCGCTCGTCGGCATCCAGGATATGGGGGCGGCCGGGCTCATCAGCTCCTCTTCCGAAATGGCCAGCAAGGCGGGCGTCGGGCTTGTGATGAATCTTGACCGCATTCCGCAACGCGAAACCGGGATGACACCATACGAAATGATGCTCTCCGAATCGCAGGAACGGATGCTGATTGTCGTAAAAAAGGGCCGGGAACCGGAAATCATCCGCCTTTTTCAAAAATACGGGCTCGATGCTGTTGCCATCGGAACGGTAACCGATGATAAAAGGTTGAAACTGTACCACCACGGCGAACTTGTCGCAGATGTGCCGGCCGATGCGCTTGCAGAGGATGCGCCCGTCTACCATAAACCGTCCAAAGAGCCGGCTTACTTTGCGGCCTATCAGGTGATGAAACCGCAAATTCCGGCGGTGGAAAATCTTCAGGAAACCTTTTTCCAATTGCTCAAACAGCCAACCATTGCCAGCAAAGAATGGGTGTATGAACAGTACGACTATCAGGTGCGGACGAACACGGTGGTCATGCCGGGATCAGATGCAGCCGTCATCCGGATACGCGGGACAAGAAAAGCGCTCGCGATGACAACGGACTGCAACGCCCGCTACGTCTATTTGGATCCGGAAACGGGCGGGAAAATCGCAGTGGCGGAAGCGGCGCGCAACATTGTCTGTTCCGGGGCCCAGCCGCTTGGCGTGACAGACTGCCTGAACTTCGGCGCACCGGAAAAACCGGAAATTTTCTGGCAACTCGAAAAAGCAGCAGATGGCATGAGCGAAGCGTGCCGCGCGCTTGAAACCCCGGTCATTGGCGGCAATGTCTCACTGTACAATGAAACATGGCAAAAAACGGAAAATGGGGAAGTCTCCGTACAGGCCGTGTATCCGACACCGGTTGTCGGCATGGTTGGGCTTCTCGAAGACATTACTCATGCGACCACGCAGACATTTAAACAGGCTGGTGACCTCATTTATCTAATCGGGGAAGCAAAACCGGAATTCGGTGGCAGCGAACTGCAAAAGCTTACAGACGGCCAAATTTCCGGAAAACCGCCGGCACTCGATTTGGAAACCGAAGCCCGGCGAGAGCACCAACTGCTTGCTGCGATCCAGTCCGGCCTTGTGCAAAGCGCCCATGACGTCTCGGAAGGCGGTTTTGCACCGGCACTCGCCGAATGCCTGTTTGGGACGGAAAATTTGGGGGCCCATGTCGTTTTAAAAGGCAACCCGGTTACGGCGTTATTCAGCGAAACCCAGTCACGATTTATTGTGTCAGTGAAAAAAGAGCACCAGCAGGTTTTTCAAAATTTGGTGAATGAGGCTGTTTGGATAGGCCATGTCACGGATGATAAGCAAATGACCATCAAAGGGGAAAACGGGGAGACGTGGATTCTGGCGGATACAGCGGAATGTGAAACGGCTTGGAAAGGAGCCTTAAGATGCTTGCTGAAATAAAGGGATTAAATGAGGAATGCGGGATTTTCGCGGTATGGGGCCACAAAGATGCAGCGCAACTTGCCTATTACGGGCTCCACAGCCTGCAGCACAGGGGGCAGGAAGGTGCGGGTATCGTAGTCAAACAAAACGGGCGACTCATTGGAAAAAAAGGGGAAGGGCTTGTGACGGAAGTATTTTCAGCCCAGTCTTTTGCCGGGCTTGACGGGGATGCAGCCCTCGGGCATGTCCGCTACGCAACAGCGGGCGGCGGCGGGATTGAAAACGTCCAGCCGCTTCTGTTCCATTCGCAAAACGGCAGCCTTGCGCTTGCGCATAATGGCAATCTCGTCAACGCACATACATTGAAGCACCAGCTTGAAATGCAGGGCAGCATTTTTCAGACGACATCGGATACAGAGGTGCTCGCCCATTTAATGAAAAGAAGCGGCTACCGTACCATGAAAGAACAGATGAAAAGCGCACTCACGATGCTAAAGGGGGCGTATGCATTTGCTGTTATGACTGAAGACGAGTTGCTTGTCGCCCTTGACCCGAACGGTTTGCGCCCACTTTCACTCGGACAAATCGGCGACGCTTATTGCGTTGCTTCTGAAACATGCGCGCTTGACATTGTCGGGGCAGAGTTTATCCGCGACATCCGCCCTGGTGAACTCGTATCGATCAGCAGCCGCGGCATTGAGTCGGAGCAGTATGCGTATGCTGCGAATCCGGCCATTTGCACAATGGAATATGTCTATTTTTCCCGGCCGGACAGCAATATCCACGGTATCAACGTCCATGCCGCACGCAAAAATATGGGGAGAAGGCTTGCGATCCAGGCGGGTATTGACGCGGATGTCGTAACTGGCGTGCCGGATTCAAGCATTTCGGCGGCGATCGGTTATGCAGAACAATCCGGCATCCCCTATGAAATGGGCCTGATCAAAAACCGCTATGTCGGGCGCACGTTCATCCAGCCGTCGCAGTCGCTGCGCGAACAGGGTGTGAAAATGAAACTGTCGCCGGTGCGCGCTATCGTCGAAGGAAAGCGGGTGGTCATGGTCGATGATTCGATCGTGCGCGGAACGACAAGCAAACGGATCGTCACCATGCTCCGCGATGCCGGGGCAACGGAAGTGCATGTATGCATCAGCTCACCGCCAATGAAACATCCGTGTTTTTACGGCATTGACACATCGACGCATGAAGAACTGATCGCAGCCCATCACAGCGTGGAGGAAATCCGCCAGATGATCGGCGCAGACACCCTCACTTTTTTGACGGTTGACAATATGCTCGAAGCAATCGGCAGGCCGGCCATTAATGAAACATGCGGCCAGTGCCTCGCCTGTTTTACCGGCAAGTATCCGACGGAAATTTATCCGGATACGGTGCTGCCGCATGAAAAAGAACTGATTCAAAAATAGCAATTAACGGAGGATTCCTATGGCAAACACATACCGGGATGCAGGCGTCGACATCGAAGCAGGCTATGAAGCGGTCAAACGGATGGGAAAGCATGTGGCGCGAACAAACCGGGCGGGGGCAATCGGTGCACTCGGCGGATTTGGCGGCATGTTTGACTTATCCGCGCTCCATTACCAGAAGCCCGTGCTTGTTTCCGGAACGGACGGCGTCGGCACGAAACTGAAACTTGCCTTTTTAACAAATAAGCATGATACGATCGGCATCGATTGTGTCGCCATGTGTGTCAATGACATCATTGTCCAGGGGGCGGAACCGCTATTTTTCCTTGATTATATCGGTTGCGGCAGCCAGAACCCGGAAACGATTGAGCAAATTGTAAAAGGCGTGGCGGAAGGATGCGTGCAGGCAGGGTGCGCGCTTGTCGGCGGAGAAACGGCAGAAATGCCGGATATGTATGAAGAAGGCGAATACGATCTGGCGGGATTTGCGGTTGGCGCATGTGAAAAAGAGGCGCTTGTCACGGGTAATACCGCACCCGGAGATGTTTTAATCGGCCTTGCCTCAAGTGGCATTCACAGTAACGGCTATTCGCTGATCCGGAAAATTTTTTTCAAAGACCATGCGATGACCGTTGATACGATTTTGCCGGAACTGGGCCGGCCGCTTGGAGAAGTGCTGTTAACCCCGACCAAAATTTACGTCAAACCGGTGCTTTCCGCGCTGAAAAAATTTGAGATTAAAGGAATGGCACATGTGACAGGCGGCGGGTTTTATGAAAATATTCCGCGTATGCACAGAGACGGGCTCGGTGTTGAAATCAGCCTCGGTTCATGGCCGGTCCCACCCGTTTTTTCCGCTGTGGCATCTTACGGAAACGTCAGCCGCGATGAGATGTTTCACGTTTTTAACATGGGCATCGGGTTTGTCCTCGCGGTGAAGGCGGAAGAGGCACAGGCCGCTGTTTCCTTTTTCAACCAGTCCGGGGAACAAGCTTTCATCATCGGCCATGTTACAAATACGGCGGGTGTCCGTTTTGCAGCAGGGAGCAGAGGCAATGCATAAAATGGCTGTTTTCGCATCGGGCAGCGGCACAAACTTCCAGGCGATATGTGATGCAGCCAAAAAAGGGGAACTTGATGCCGCGATTGAACTGTTGGTATGTGACCGTGAAGATGCGTATGTCATCCGCCGGGCAGCACAAGAAAACATCCCGGCGTTTGTGTTCAATCCGAAAACGTACCCAGATAAGCGGGCGTATGAGCAGGAAATTTTGGCGCAGTTACAGGAGAAACAGATTGAATGGATCATTCTGGCCGGCTATATGCGGCTGATCGGGCCGGTGCTCCTGAATCAGTATCCACGGAAAATCATCAATATCCATCCGTCGTTGCTGCCGGCTTTCCCGGGCAAAGATGCGATCGGGCAGGCGCTTGCGGCAGGCGTGAAAATAACGGGTGTAACCGTTCATTACGTCGATGAAGGCATGGATACCGGGCCGATTATTGCACAGGCGGCTGTCCCTGTGCTTGACGGGGACACATACGAAACACTGGCGGCAAGAATTCATCAGACAGAGCATATGCTGTATCCGGATGTGCTCAGGAAGCTAGTGGAAAATCAAACCAACATGGAGGTTTTACCAGAATGAAAAGAGCATTAATCAGTGTATCGGATAAAACAGGGGTAACGGCATTTGCACAAAGTTTGAGCGGGCTCGGCTTTGAAATTCTCTCAACCGGCGGCACGAAAAAAGCGCTGGAAGAAGCCGGCGTGCCTGTTACGGGGGTGGAAGAGGTAACAGGTTTCCCGGAAATTTTGGAAGGCAGGGTAAAAACGCTCCATCCAAATATCCACGGCGGGCTTTTGGCAAAACGGACGCCGGAACATGAACAGCAAATTGCAGCGCACGGGATCAAACCGATTGACCTTGTCTGTGTAAACCTTTATCCGTTCCGAGAGACGATTGCAAAGGCGGATGTCACGGAAGAAGAGGCCATTGAAAATATTGATATCGGCGGACCGTCAATGCTGCGTGCGGCTGCGAAAAATTTCGAATATGTCACCGTTGTTACGGACGCAGGGGACTACGACAAAGTGATTGACGAAATTAAAACGCACGGCGATGTGACGAAAGATACGAAAAAAGCGCTGGCTGCAAAAGTTTTCCGCCATACAGCAGCGTATGACGCCATGATTGCCGGTTATATGACAACGCTTGTTGGCGAAGAGGCCCCGGAGAATGTCACATTTACATATGAGCTCAAGCAAACGCTCCGTTATGGGGAAAACCCGCACCAAAAAGCAAGCTTTTATATCAACCCGCTTGGTTCGCCGTTTTCGATTGCGCACGCAAGGCAGCTGCACGGCAAAGCATTATCGTACAATAATATTCGCGATGCAGATGCCGCCCTGCAGATTGTAAAAGATTTCAAGGAACCGGCAGCTGTAGCCGTAAAGCATATGAATCCGTGCGGCATCGGGGTCGGAGATTCGGCGCTTGAAGCGTATAAAAAAGCGTACGAGGCAGACTCGAAATCGATTTTCGGCGGCATCGTCGCATTCAACCGGCCTGTTGACCCGGAAACGGCCAAGCTGCTACATGAAATTTTTCTCGAGATTGTAATTGCCCCGTCGTTTGTGGACGAAGCGTTTGACATTTTGGCAAGTAAGAAAAATATCCGCCTTTTGACTGTGCCTTTTACGGAAGCGCACAAACCGGAAAAAATCATTACTTCCGTTGAAGGCGGGCTGCTGATCCAGGATCAGGATACCTATACTTTGAATGAAGCCCAAGTGAAAACTGTCACAAAACGTGAGCCGACAGAACAGGAATGGAAGGCTTTGAAACTGGCCTGGAAAGTGGTAAAACATGTGAAATCAAATGCGATTGTGGTGACGGATACTGAAAAAACGCTTGGCATTGGCGCCGGGCAGATGAACCGTGTTGGCGCGGCAGAAATTGCGTTGGCCCAGGCCGGCGAAAAAGCAAAAGGAGCCGCGATGGCATCCGATGCGTTTTTCCCGATGGACGACACTGTCGAAGCAGCTGCCAAAGCTGGCATTACCGCGATCATCCAGCCGGGCGGCTCCATCCGCGACGAAGACTCCATTAAAAAGGCCGATGAATACGGCATCGCCATGGTCTTCACCGGCATCCGCCACTTTAAACACTAACAGAAAAGCGCAGCGTACGGCTTACTTTGGAGGACACAATGACTGCAGGCGAACCGATGCCCGCTTATCAAAAGGAAAAGGCGCAGAAGTACGCAAGCCCGGGAAGCAGAGCCGGGTAAACAGAAAAGCGAAGGCCACTGTCCGGCCAGGACCGGCGAATGTTTCGGCAGGAAATTTGTCCCTGGGTGCCCGTTATATCAGATCATAAAATTAGTCAGAAGACCTTACAAAATGATGGACAAAGAGAGGAGGCCACGTTAAAATGAAAGTACTTGTAATCGGCAGCGGCGGCCGCGAGCATGCCGTCTGCAAAAAAATATCGGAAAGCGCCCGCGTTGATAAAATTTATTGCGCACCGGGAAACGGCGGCATTGCGCAAATCGCCGAAATCGTTCCGATCCATGAAACGGACACGGCTTCTTTGCTTGCTTTTGCAAAAGATAAGGGCATTGAACTAACAGTTGTCGGTCCGGAAGCCCCTTTAAGCGCAGGGATTGTCGACGAATTTCAAAATGCCGGCTTGAAAATATTCGGGCCGACAAAACAAGCGGCTCGGATTGAAAGCAGCAAAGCATTCGCAAAAGAACTGATGCAAAAATACGACATTCCGACTGCGGATTACCGCGTTTTTTCCGACTATTCGGAGGCAGAGAAATATATTGAAGAAAAAGGCGCACCGATCGTCATTAAAGCAGACGGCCTCGCCGCCGGAAAAGGTGTAACTGTTGCGATGACACTGGAAGAAGCAAAGGAAGCGCTCCGTGCTGCTCTGATCGGGAAGAAATTCGGGGAAGCCTCAAACCAAGTGGTTGTAGAAGAATTTTTAAAAGGGGAAGAATTTTCCCTGATGGCGTTTGTCCGGGAAGAAGAAGTGTATCCTATGGTCATCGCGCGCGACCATAAGCGTGCATATGACGGCGACAGCGGCCCGAATACAGGCGGAATGGGCGCCTACTCCCCGGTTCCGCAAATCCCGGATGAAGAAGTGAAAAAGGCAGTGGAACATATTTTGCGCCCGGCAGCCAGAGCGATGAAAGAGGAAGGCTGCCTGTTTACCGGCGTCCTGTATGCCGGCTTGATGTTGACGGAAAAAGGTGTGAAAGTGATTGAATTCAATGCCCGCTTCGGTGACCCGGAAACGGAGGTTGTGCTCGAAAGGCTTGAATCGGATCTGGCACAGATTTTTCTCGATCTGTTGGACGACAAAACCCCTAGCATCAAGTGGCGCAAGGAAGCTGTATTAGGGGTTGTGATTGCGGCAAACGGCTATCCGGATGCGTACGAAAAAGGGATTCCAATTCCGTCGCTTTCAAAATTGCAGTCTTTTGTTTTCCATGCTGGCACGCGCGCGGATGGGGAAAGGCTTGTATCAAACGGTGGAAGGGTTCTTTTCATCGGAAGGAAAGCCGGTACGCTGGAAGAAGCGGGAAAAGCGCTGTATCACGAATTGGAAAGGCTCCGTTTGGATGGTTTTTTTTACCGGAGAGATATCGGCAAAAGAAATCAGGCTTAGCCCTTGAGGCAAAAGGCTGGAAAATCCCGGCCTTTTGCCTGGTATGTTTTTTCTCCAGATGGTAATGTTTCCTATTCCTTATATTACCTTCTCGTTTACACTTCTTCCTGGCCGCCATTCATTTGCCGGTTTTGAATGAGATCCGTCACAGGGCAGTAACGGACAATCCCTTCTCCCACTTTCATGGCACCCATGAGCGCAACACATAAATAGCTGCAGCGCCCCGGTTTTTTCGATAATTTAGCTGTGGCCCATGCAAGCGAAGTGAGCCCGCACGTAATTCGGATTAAGGCATTTAAAATGCCAATATTGGGTGCGATTTTCATGATGAACATCTCCTTTCCCATGTTTTCGAACTTCTTTACTGCTTTAATGGATAAAATATGGTAATATATGAATATATTAGGGTCTCCCTAGGGAGGAATGAGACAATGCTTGACCAACGTTACAGATGGAAAAACAAACAAATCAGGGAACATGTCGCCGTGCTGGACGGCAAGCTTTCGCCAGACATGGTTTTAACAAATGCCCGGTTTCTTCATTCGACGTTAAGAAAATGGGTTACGGGCAATATTTGGATTTATCAGGACCGGATTATATACACCGGGGAAAAACTGCCTGAAAAGACATCCGGATGCGAAATCACCGATTGCTCGGGGCAGTGGCTTGTGCCCGGGTATATTGAACCGCATGTCCATCCGTTTCAACTTTATAATCCCCAAACCTTTGCCCATTATGCAGCGCAAAAAGGGACAACAACATTGATCAACGATAACCTCATGCTCGTTTTATTAACAGACAAAAAGAAAGCGTTTTCTCTAATGCAAAAGCTCCGCCATTCACCGGTTACGATGTATTGGTGGGCCCGGTTCGACGGGCAGACGGAGCTTGTGGACGAAGAAATGGTTTTTTCTCACGAGTGTGTAAAATCGTGGCTCGAGCATGATGCTGTCCTGCAGGGAGGGGAGCTGACCGGCTGGCCGAAACTGGTGGACGGCGACGACTTAATGCTCCATTGGATTCAGGAAGCCAAGCGGATGCGGAAAAAAATTGAAGGCCATTTCCCGGGTGCCTCCGAGAAAACATTGGCAAAAATGATGCTGTTTGGGGCAGACTGTGACCATGAAGCGATGACGGGCAAGGAAGTACTGAACCGGCTGATGCAGGGATACACGGTGTCTTTGCGCCACTCATCCATCCGCCCCGATCTGCCTGTGTTACTGGATGAAATGAAAGCGCTCGGCATTGACCAGTATGATCAAATGTTTTTTACAACCGACGGCAGCTCGCCTGCTTTTTACGAAGAAGGCGTGATCGACAGGATGATTCAAATCGCGATGGAACACGGGGTGCCCCCGGTGGACGCATACTTAATGGCAAGCTACAATGTGGCACGTTACTACAATATCCAGCATTTGCACGGTATCATTGCAACAGGCCGGGTGGCAAGTATCAATTTTTTGGAGAGCGAAACAAATCCGGTGCCTGTTTCGGTTCTGTCGAAAGGAGTTTGGTTGAAAAAAGATGGCAAAGGAATCGAACCGGAAGAACCGGTCGATTGGGCATTGTACGGTCAAGGCCCGCTTGAACTGGATTGGGATCTCGAACCGGACGATTTGCAATTTTCCATGCCATTCGGACTAGAGATGTCCAACAGTGTCATTACAAGGCCGTACTCCATTTCGTATGACGTATCGTATGAAGTGCTTCCGGACAACTATGAAGATAATTTTCTCATGTTAATGGATAAAAAAGGAAAATGGCGGATCAACACACTGGTGAAAGGATTTGCCAAAAATCTGATGGGCCTTGCCTCTTCTTATTCATCAACAGGCGACATTCTTTGCATTGGAAAATCAAAGAGCGATATGCTGCTTGCATTTAAACGGATGAAAGAAATGGGCGGCGGCATCGTGATTGCGGAAAACGGGAAAATCATCCATGAGATTCCGCTCCCGGTCGGCGGCATCATGTCGGATAAAAGCATGGATGAACTGATCGGGGATATGAAAAAATTTTCCAGTATTTTAAGGGACCGCGGCTATGCATATGATGATCCGATGTATTCTTTGCTCTTTTTATGCGCGACCCATTTGCCCTATATCCGGATCACTTCCAAAGGAATGTACGATGTGATGAAGAAAACGATACTCTTTCCAACAATAATGCGTTAAAATAATAAAGTAATGGAAATGGTTAAGCGTGGCGTAAAAAGGGAGATGGTTCGTTTCTAAAAAACCTCTTTCTGTACGGCAGGTTGCGGTTTGCCGTTCGGTGTATTTAAGAAATGTGATTGGAGTTGCAAAAATGGGAAAGAAACGACTGATTGGTCTGATGTTCCTCCTGTTGGTGCTATCGGCATGCGGCCGCCAGCATGGTACAGGCAGTCAGCAGCAGGGAGCCGGAAAATCTGCGGCACACCGGTGGACCGCACCGCTGACAGGGCTTCGGACAACAAACAGGCCAGCAAAACGGGCGGTTGCCGTCATGATCAATAATCATCCGCTTGCACGCCCGCAGTCAGGGTTAAGTTCAGCCGATGTGGTCTATGAAGCCCTGGCAGAAGGGGAAATCACCCGGTTTGTCGCAATTTTTGAGAGCCATATGCCGGCCAAATTCGGGCCTGTCCGGAGCGCCAGACCGTATTTCATCAAGCTGGCAAAGGGATACGATGCTTTATATATTGCCCACGGCTACAGCCCGGGCGCGAAAAAGCTGCTCGATTCGGGCTATGTCGATGAACTGAACGGCATGCAGTATGACGGCACTTTGTTCAAACGGTCGGCGGCCAGAAAAGCGCCCCATAATTCCTATATCACTTATCAAAATATTTTAAAGGGCGCACGGAAAAAAGGCTATGTAATGAACCAGCCTCCGTCTCCTCTTTCTTTTGCCTCTGCCAATGAAGTGAAAAACATTTCGGGCATTTCTGCGGGGAAAGTCAGTATCCGTTATTCAAGCCGGGAAAATTTAAATGCCGTGTACCGGTATAACGCAGAAAAAGGAAAGTATGACCGCTACTCTGGCGGGGTGGAGACGGTGGATGCAAACAACGATCAACCGGTCCTCATCGACAATTTGTTCATTGTTGCTGCTAAACATAAGCTGATTGACAGTCACGGGCGCAAGGATATTGATTTAACATCTGGAGGCAAAGCGTATCTCATCCAAAAGGGAAAGCTCCGGGAAGTCGAATGGGAAAATGACAACGGCAGGATTCTTCCGTATCAAAACGGGGAACCGGTCAAACTGGTGCCGGGAAAAACATGGATCAATATTGTACCAACTTTAAGCAGTGTTACCGTTACAGATTAGGCAGGGGTTCGGGCAGTCCGGCAGAGCCGTGCTGGAAAGCAATAGAGTAAAGGAGAAGAAAAACGTTTATGCAAATAGACAAATTACGCGGAAAAGCGCTGGATCAGCTGTTTGAAGCGATCCTGTCGCTTGAAACGATTGAAGAGTGCTACCGTTTTTTTGACGATTTATGCACCGTCAACGAAATTCAGGCGATGACGCAGCGCCTGGAAGTGGCGAGAATGCTGCGCAACGATAAGACGTACCATGCGATTGAGACGGAAACCGGCGCGAGCACAGCTACTATCTCCCGTGTCAAACGCTGCCTGAATTATGGCAACGATTCCTACCAGATGGTCCTCGACCGGATCGAAAAAAAACAAAGGCAGGAAAACCGTACAGAAGAAGAACCATCAGAATAAAAAGAAAAAGCTCTTCTTTTAAAAGAAGGGCTTTTTTTACGCAGAACAACCGCTTTTCGTGATAGAATCACGGGGCTTGGCGCATCTTGCTAGAAAAGTTGCGCTTTTCATTTTTCCTTCTGCCGGCACCGCTTTTTTTGCATAAGCATACAGGAGAGATTTTCCGGCTTTAATGGGGGGAAAGCGCGGCGTTTCCGGGCAGGCCTGTTATATTTTCCCGTTCCGATGAAAAGCTTTTTTGCCTGTACCTTCAAATGCTATAATGGGCTATGATGGATGAAGAATGGAGGATTTCCGGTTGATGTATGATGTGCGTGAATGGCGGCATGCCTTCAAATTGGATCCGAATAAAGATATTTCGGAAAAAGATTTGGAAAAAGTTTGCGAGTCCGGCACGGATGCAGTGATTATCGGTGGAACGGACGGTGTCACCCTTGATAACACGTTACAGTTAATGTCAAGGGTGAGAAGATACGCCGTGCCGTGCTGCCTCGAAGTATCGGATCCGGACGCAATCGCACCAGCTTATGACCTTTACTTGATTCCGGCGGTTTTAAACAGCAAAAATACAACTTGGATCACCGGTGCCCACCATAAAGCAGTGAAAGCATACGGGGAATGGATGAATTGGAATGAGATCGTCATGGAAGGCTACTGTATTTTAAATCCGGACTGTAAAGCCGCTCAGCTTGCAGAAGCAGCAACCGGCCTTGATGACGACGACGTTCTCGCTTATGCAAGCATGGCGGAGCATATGTTCAAGTTTCCGGTTTTTTATTTGGAATACAGCGGCACTTACGGAGATCCAAAGCTTGTTGAAAAAGTGAAAACAGTACTGGAAGATACCGTTTTGTTTTACGGCGGCGGCATCCGCACTGCGGCACAGGCTGCGGAGATGGCACGGGCTGCAGATGTAGTGGTCGTCGGCAATGTGGTTTATGAAAATATACACGAGGCCGTGAAAACGGTTCGGGTTGTAAAGCAAACAGGTTTGTGATAAAATAGAACAAACATTCTCATTTGGTGGTGAAATCATGCAATTTTTAACCGACCGTATTCTGAACGGGCTGAACCCCGAACAGAAAGAAGCGGTCAAAACAACGGAAGGGCCGCTTTTGATTCTTGCCGGGGCGGGAAGCGGCAAAACGCGGGTGCTGACTCGCCGCGTTGCCTATTTAATGGTGGAAAAAGGCGTGAATCCGTATAATATTTTAGCGATTACGTTTACCAATAAGGCCGCCCGCGAAATGAAAGACAGGATTGCCGGGATCATGGGTGGTGCTGCTGAAGAAGTGTGGATATCCACCTTCCATTCGATGTGCGTGCGCATTTTGCGGAGGGATATCGACAGGATCGGCTTTAACCGCAATTTTTCAATCCTTGACGCGACCGACCAGCTATCGGTCATTAAAAACCTTTTAAAAGAAAAAAATCTGGATCCGAAAAAATTTGATCCACGGGCGATTTTAGGGAAAATCAGCAGCGCGAAAAATGAACTGATTGATTTTGAGCAGTACGCCAAACAAGCGGGCGATTTTTTTGACCAAATTGTCAGTGACGTATACGAGGCTTACCAGCAACGCCTGAAGAAAAACCAGTCGCTTGACTTTGACGATCTGATCATGATGACAATCCAATTGTTCAAGCGCGTCCCGGAAGTCCTCGAATACTACCAAAGAAAATTTCAATACATCCACGTTGATGAGTATCAGGATAGTGCGACACGTTGCTAATTGAAAAGATTAGCCACCAGCGAAAGCTGGGAGAACTGATGATTCGAAGAGTCGAATGAAGGAGTAACGCCCGGAAAGGCTCTCCCTGATCCTCCGAATAGCGTCAAGATAGGTAAGGATCTTGAGGTTATAAGCTCGGTGAAGTCGGCTGAATGCTGCCGTAACAAGTCAAGTTGACGAAAGCTTTCCAGAGGTGGAAGGTGCAGCAAATAAGCCGGGGGTCTATAAAACACTCATGGTGAGAATGTTAGTGAACAACAACTAACTGACGAAAATCCGAATGTACGGTTCTAGAGGTATAGATGCTAGAAATGGCATTGTCACGGTACGTGGCGCTAGTGAGGTGGAGTAAGAATTGTCTTTATGAAACACCTTGACGTGTTACAGGCACGTCCAAGCTAGCAGGACTAGAGGATTCACCTAAAAGTGTATGTACAGATAGAATCATCGGAACGTGGGAAGCTGACAACGCGGAGGACTTACCGGCCAATGAAGCGGTGATAAGGAAAAGCGAAGGCTATAACTTATCTTTATGTCAGTGAAAGTGGTGGCACAGTACCGTTGAGGTGATGGAAACATCATGGAGGGATAGCCACTAGTCAATTTGTTAAAGCAACTACATTTATCGTCTATCAGGTTCGAGTATGACTAAGAGAAACGAAAGCTGCCAGTAACCGGGTGGTGATTAGTTGACTGATAACAACCAAAAGCTAAAGAAAGACGAGAATGCCCTAGATAAAATCAACAAACTTCGCGATTTGGTTGGAAACGATAAAATAGTAGGTATTATAACGCGATAACAAATTGATGGAACGCCGTATGAGGGGAAACTCTCATGTACGGTGTGAATGGGGGGAAAAGCTGGAGATGACTTCAAAGGCTTACCTATCCATATCCAATAAATCCCAGTATACACTTGTGAAATTGTTGGCTTCAAGGTTTCAGAATTTGTGTGTTGTCGGGGATAATGACCAGTCGATTTACCGTTGGCGCGGTGCGGATATTGCCAATATCTTGTCATTTGAAAAAGATTACCCGAACGCGAAAGTCATTTTGCTCGAGCAAAACTACCGCTCGACGAAGAAAATTTTACAGGCGGCCAATAAAGTCATCGAAAACAACGCAAACCGGAAAAAGAAAAATTTATGGACGGAAAACGATGAGGGGCAAAATCTCGTCTATTACCGGGCAGACAGCGAACAGGGGGAAGCGCAGTTTGTTGCCGGAAAAATTAAGGAACTCACTGCATCGGGTAAACGCCGGTACTCCGATATTGCCATTTTGTACCGCACGAACGCCCAGTCCCGTGTCATCGAAGAAGTATTGATGAAATCGAACATTGCCTACAATATCGTCGGCGGCACCCGTTTCTACGACCGGAAAGAAATTAAAGATATTCTCGCGTATTTGCGGGTCATCGCCAATCCGGATGACGACCTCAGCCTGACCCGGATTATCAATGTGCCGAAACGCGGGATCGGTCAGACTTCATTGGATAAGATCGTGCGTTATGCGGCGGACCAGGATGTTTCCTTATTTACGGCACTTCAGGAAATCGATTTTATCGGCCTCAGTCCGAAAATTACCAAAGCCTGCCGAGAATTTTACGAGCTTATCAGCAATTTTACCCGGATGCAGGAATATTTATCCGTTACCGAACTGGTGGAAGAATTGCTGGACAAGTCCGGCTACCGGGATGCGCTGAAACTGGAAAAATCGCTTGAAGCCGAAAGCCGGCTCGAAAATATTGATGAATTTCTTTCAGTTGCCCAGGAATTTGAGAAAGAGAACGATGACAAAAGCCTTGTTGCCTTTTTGACGGATTTGGCGCTTGTCGCGGATATTGACCGGCTTGAAGAAGATGATGCACAAAAAGATGCCGTTGTATTAATGACGTTACATGCCGCCAAAGGGCTTGAATTTCCGGTTGTCTTCCTGATCGGCATGGAAGAGGGCATTTTCCCACACAGCCGTTCCCTCATGGACGAAGCGGAAATGGAAGAGGAAAGGCGGCTCATGTATGTCGGCGTCACGCGGGCACAAGAGGAGCTGTACCTGACCAATGCTGAAGTGCGGACGCTTTACGGGCGCATGAACATCAATCCTGTTTCACGGTTTATCAATGAAATCCCGGAAGAACTGATCGAGGATATTCGCAAGGAGGAAAAAGACCGGCTCGATTTCCGCCAGGTTTCAAGCGGCAATACGAGAAGAAAAGAGAAACGGCCGCCTGTTGTTCCTGCCTGGCAACAAAACAGGGCCGGCAATCCTTCCTGGCAAGTGGGCGATAAAGCCGAACATAAAAAATGGGGGATCGGCACGGTTGTCAGTGTCAAGGGAGAAGGCAAATCAGCTGAACTTGACATTGCATTCCCGAGCCCTGTCGGCATCAAACGGCTTTTAGCCGAGTTTGCGCCGATTACAAAAATAGAATAGAATAAGTCTGGACAACGAAAGGGACACAGGCGGCAAATGCCACTTTTGCCCTGATGGAAAGGATTGTTGCACATGGATAATCACGCGGCAGCCGCCCGGGCAGCCGAACTGCGCAAACTGCTCAACCAGTACAGTTATGAATATTATGTGCTCGACCGCCCGAGCGTTCCGGATGCGGAATACGACAGGCTTTTGCGTGAACTGCAGGAGATTGAAAATGCGCATCCGGAGTTGATCACGCCGGATTCGCCAACGCAAAGGGTCGGAGGAGAACCTTTATCCGGATTTGCCAAAGTGGTCCATGATACACCGATGCTCAGTCTGGCAAATGCCTTTAACGAAGCCGACCTTCGCGATTTTGACCGCAGAGTCCGAGAGACGGCCGGCTATCGATATGAATACGTGTGCGAACTAAAAATTGACGGGCTGGCGATTTCGCTTAAATATGAGAATGGATTATTCGTCCAAGGGTCCACAAGAGGGGACGGGACGATCGGTGAAGACATCACGGCCAACCTCAGAACCGTCCGCTCGATACCACTCAGGTTGAATGAACCGGTTACCATCGAGGCGCGCGGGGAATGTTTTATGCCGAAAAAGTCTTTCGAGGCATTGAACCGTATTAAAGAAGAAAACGGGGAAGAACCGTTTGCCAATCCGCGCAATGCGGCAGCCGGCTCGCTTCGCCAGCTCGATCCGAAAATTGCGGCATCGCGGAACCTTGATACGTTTATGTATGCAATCGGTGATACAACCGGGCTCGATATTTCCGCCCATAGCGAAGGGCTTGCGTATTTGAAAAGGCTCGGCCTTAAGGTCAATAAAGAAACAAGAATATGCCGGGATATCGGGGAAGTGCTTAAATTTATCGCGGAATGGACGGAAAAACGGCCGGCCCTTCCGTATGAAATTGACGGCATTGTAATCAAGGTAAATGACTATGCCCAGGAAGCCGCCCTTGGCACAACGGTGAAAAGTCCGCGCTGGGCTATTGCCTATAAATTTCCTGCTGAAGAAGTCGTCACTAAACTGACCGGTATTGAAGTAAAAGTCGGCCGTACCGGGGTCGTCACACCAACTGCGATACTAAATCCGGTAAGGGTGGCCGGAACAACCGTCCAGCGGGCCACACTCCACAATGAAGATTTGATCCGTGAAAAAGATATCCGGATTGGGGACTATGTGGTGGTGAAAAAAGCGGGTGACATTATTCCCGAAGTGGTCCGCCCGATTCCCGAACGGAGGACAGGCGAAGAGCAGGCATTTTCCATGCCGTCCCACTGCCCGGACTGCGGCAGCGAGCTTGTCCGCCTTGAGGATGAAGTGGCGCTCCGCTGTATTAACCCGAACTGCCCGGCGCAGATCCGCGAAGGGCTGATCCATTTCGTATCAAGGAATGCGATGAATATTGAAGGGCTGGGGGAAAAGGTCATCAGCCAGCTGTTCGCGCATGAATTGATCCACAATGTTGCGGATATTTACCGACTGAAAAAAGAAGAACTGTTACAATTAGAAAGAATGGGGGAAAAATCGGTTTCCAATTTGCTTGCCGCAATTGAAGCCTCAAAAAAGAATTCGCTGGAAAAATTGCTGTTCGGCCTCGGCATCCGCCATGTCGGCGCCAAAGCTGCGAAAATTTTAGCAGCGCATTTTGAAACAATGGAACGGCTGTCGAAAGCAACGCGTGAAGAACTGGAGGCCATACCCGATATTGGCGAAAAGATGGCGGATTCCATTGCTGCGTATTTTGAAAATGAAGAAGCGCTTGGCCTGGTCCGGGAATTGGCTGCACTCGGGGTCAACATGGTTTATAAAGGCCCCAAACGTGCGGAAAAGCGCAATGCAGATTCGCCTTTTGCCGGAAAGACGGTCGTTTTAACCGGAAAACTGGTGAACATGACCCGCAACGAAGCAAAAGAAAAACTGGAGGCGCTCGGGGCAAATGTGACCGGCAGCGTGAGCAAAAATACCGACCTTGTCATCGCCGGGGAAGATGCGGGCACAAAGCTGACCAAAGCGGAACAGCTCGGCATTGAAGTATGGGATGAAGCAGCGTTTTTGGAACGGCTCCATTCATAAATGCAAGGGAAAGCGAGAAATCAAAAAGGTGGAAAGGCAGTATGAAAAAATGGTACCCCCTCATCATATCGATGGTTTTACTGGCAGGCTGTTCACCGGGTTTCGGCTCGGATAACAAAGTGGTCCAGAAAAGCAACAATAAAAAAGAAACATCCGTTGTTTCGAGTTACCAAATTTCCGACCAGTATTATAAAAATATTTACCCCTATAAAACGAGCAAATCGCGGGGGCTCGTTGTCAGCAACTTAAATACTTCATATGATATCGAGGAATTTGAAACCGGCCTGATGCGGGTTGCGCAGAGAAACTACCCGCCGGATGACTATCTTTTTCAGGAAGGCCAGTATCTGACTTCCGACACCATAACAAAATGGCTGAACCGGAAATATACGGTAGACCAGTTGAAAAAGAAAGGCCTGAAAGAACAGGACAATGTCGGGCTGAATCCGGTGAATGATGAAAAAGGATCGGCAAAGCAGCAAAACGAGAAAAACCCGATTTATTTGGCGCAAATTCTCGAACAGGATTATTTAACAAAAGACAGCAAAGGGAACGTCAAACTGTCCGGCGTTGCCATCGGGCTTGCCCTGAACTCGGTTTATTACTATCAGACGGAAAAGTACGGTTCCACGTATGACGTCAATATTTCCCAAAAAACGCTGGACGAAAAAGGGAAGCAGATTGCATCGGAAGTCGTCCAGCGCCTGCGCAAGATGGATGGATTGAAAAATGTCCCGATTACGATCGGGCTGTACAAACAGCAGAGCAAGGATTCCGTTATTCCCGGAAATTACTTTGCTTACGCTACCGTTCCGGCAAACAGCACATCTGCAGACGATTGGAAAAACATCAATGAAAAATATTATTTGTTCCCGTCCGACGATGCGGAAAAAGCCCATCGTGATGATGAGAAAACATTTGAGAATTTTAAAACGGACATTGAAGACTTTTTCCCGAATTACACCGGGTGTATTGGCAGGGCAAGATACAGCGACGGGCAGCTTGCTGATTTAAGCATCGACATTCCGATCCAGTTTTATGGCCAGGCGGAAGTCATTGCCTTTACGCAATATGTCGCCGGCTTGGTGGTCAAAACCTTCCCGGATTATGTCAATTTACAAGTGAGCATCACGGCTAACAATGAAGCAAAAGCGCTCATTGTAAGAGAATCAAAAGCAAAAGACCCGACCGTCCACATTTATAACTGAAAAAAGAGCAGATACATGAAAATTGTATCTGCTCTTTTTTTAGTATGTCACATTTCAAAAAAGGAAAACATTTTTTAAGTTTTTTTCAAAAAAAGGCTACCATTTTTGAAAACACTGTTATATAATAAAAACATGCAAAACATACTGTATTATAACAAGGAAAGGGAGTGCAGATATGGAGACCAAAGCACCAGGCATTACCGTAACGGGATCCATCCAGGACGGGTATGACGAAATATTGACCCCGGAAGCGCTGCAGTTTTTGGAACAGCTGGAGCGGCATTTCGGCGAAAGGCGGCGCGAACTGCTGGCCTACAGAAAAAAACGCGATGAAGAAATCAAGTCGGGCAAGCTTCCGCATTTTCTCGAAGAAACGGCCTCCATCCGCGAATCCGACTGGACCATTGCCCCGCTTCCCGAAGATTTGCAGGACAGGCGTGTGGAGATTACCGGGCCGGTTGACCGGAAAATGGTGATCAATGCTTTGAATTCAGGCGCAAAAATATTTATGGCCTGCTTTGAAGATGCCACTTCCCCGACGTGGGAGAATATCATTGAAGGCCAGATCCATCTCCGTGATGCGGTCAACCGGACGATTACGTTTACCGGCCCGAACGGAAAAGAATACAAGCTGGCCGATCATCCCGCTGTCTTAATTGTCAGGCCGCGCGGATGGCATTTGGAAGAGAAACATATTTTAGTAGACGGCAAACCCGTATCCGGCAGTTTAACAGATTTTGGGCTCTATTTCTTCCATAATGCCCGCAGGCTCCTTGAAAACGGCACAGGCCCGTACTTTTACCTGCCAAAAATGGAAAGCCATCTGGAGGCGCGCCTTTGGAATGATGTTTTTATCTTTGCGCAAAAGTATATCGGTATCCCGAAAGGCACCATTAAAGCAACTGTCCTGATTGAAACGATCATGGCTGCATTTGAAATGGACGAAATCCTTTACGAACTGAAAGAGCATTCGGCAGGCCTCAACTGCGGGCGCTGGGACTATATTTTCAGCTATATTAAAAAACTGCGTACCAATCCGCAGTTTATTACGCCAGACAGGTCTCTCGTCACCATGACGGTCCCGTTTATGCGCGCTTATTCGCTTTTGACTATTAAGACGTGCCACCGCCGGAATGCGCCGGCAATCGGGGGAATGGCCGCGCAGATCCCGGTAAAAGACGACCCGGCAAAAAATGAAGAAGCCTTCCAAAAGGTGCGCGCCGATAAAGAGCGGGAAGCAAGAGACGGGCATGACGGCACCTGGGTCGCCCATCCGGGGCTTGTGCCGGTCGCCATGGAAGCATTTAACAAAGAAATGCCTGAGCCGAACCAAATCCATTCCGGCAAGCAGATGGATTTTACGGCAACGGCAGATGATCTGCTCGCTGTGCCGCAAGGGGAAATTACGGAAAAAGGCATCCGCGAGAACATTTATGCCGGCATCCAGTACATCGAATCCTGGCTCCGGGGAAGGGGTGCTGTGCCGATCTCGAACTTAATGGAAGATGCGGCGACGGCTGAAATTTCTCGCACCCAGCTTTGGCACTGGATTCGCCATCCGAAGGGCGTGCTTCAAGACGGCAGAAAAGTGACGATTGAGCTATATGAACAAATCAAAGCGGAAGAACTGGAACGCATCCGCCGGGAAATCGGGGAGGAACATTACCGGGCCGGCCGTTTTGAAGAAGCAGTGGCCTTATTTGACCGGCTTGTTAAAGAAGACGAATTTATTGAATTTTTAACCTTACCGGCGTATGAACTGCTGGGCTGATCGAATGGCAAATTGCGGAGCATGAGCGCAACAAGGGGAGACGTACAATGGAAAGTTCTGCAGTCATGCAGAGAGGAATCATATGAATATCGTAAGCTCTATATGTTAGCTGCTTTAGCCGCAGCCGTATAAAGGAGAATCGTTTGAACCTCGGGAAAGCCTTATTTTGCCTGCGGATTTACATTATATTGAAAAAATGGGAGGAATTTTTGATGGTAAACGAAAAAGCGCTTGAATTGAAACGAAGCTGGGAGAAAGATGAAAGGTGGCAGGGGATTGTCCGCCCGTATGCTCCGGAAGACGTGCTCAAACTGAGGGGTTCTGTTCAAATTGAATATACTTTGGCGCGCAGGGGGGCGGAAAAATTCTGGAATCTGCTGCATACGGAAGATTATATCCATGCATTGGGTGCACTCACGGGAAATCAGGCCGTCCAGCAGGTAAAGGCCGGATTGAAAGCCATTTATTTAAGCGGCTGGCAGGTTGCAGCTGATGCGAACCTTGCCGGGCAAATGTATCCGGACCAAAGCCTGTATCCGGCGAACAGCGTGCCGAATGTCGTCAAACGGATCAACCAGGCCCTGCAGCGTGCCGACCAGATCCACCATGCAGAAGGGGACGAACGGATTGATTGGTTTGCGCCGATCGTTGCCGATGCAGAAGCCGGTTTTGGCGGCCCGTTAAACGTATTCGAACTGACAAAAGCGATGATCGAAGCGGGTGCCGCGTCTGTCCATCTTGAAGACCAGCTTTCATCCGAGAAGAAATGCGGCCATTTGGGCGGCAAAGTGTTGCAGCCGACACAAACAGCTATCCGCCACTTGATTGCAGCCCGCCTTGCTGCTGATGTCATGGGCGTGCCGACCGTTATCATTGCCCGTACGGATGCAAATGCGGCAAATCTAATCACAAGCGATGTTGACCCATATGATGCGCCGTTTATCACCGGGGAACGGACAGCGGAAGGTTTTTACCGCACAAAAGCAGGCATAGACCAGGCGATTGCCCGCGGCCTTGCTTACGCGCCATATGCCGATATGATCTGGTGCGAAACGAGTGAGCCGAATCTGGACGAAGCACGCCGGTTTGCAGAAGCGATCCATGAAAAATTCCCGGGTAAACTTTTGGCTTACAACTGCTCGCCGTCGTTCAACTGGAAGAAGAAACTCGATGACAAAACAATTGCGAACTTCCAGAAAGAAATTGCGCGCATGGGCTATAAATTCCAGTTCGTTACGCTTGCCGGCTTCCATGCCTTGAACCACAGCATGTTTGAACTGGCCCGCAACTACCGCGACCGCGGCATGGCAGCCTATTCCGAACTGCAGCAGGCCGAATTTGCAAACGAACAATATGGTTACACGGCAACACGCCATCAGCGCGAAGTCGGGACCGGTTATTTCGATGAAGTCTCGATGGTCATCTCAGGCGGCACTTCTTCCACCACCGCACTCACAGGATCGACCGAGCAGGAACAATTCATTCATTAAATTGGAACACGCCAAAACGCGGCAGGACGAAGCCAGGTCTGCCGCGTTTTCTTTTTTGCAACCCTGGCGCCCCCCTTGCTTAAGGGCGGGCTTTTCTGCTATGATCAATAGTATTGCAGGGTTCGATTCGCCCCATATGAACGGACAGTCAGGCCCCGCTTTCCGGGTTGTGCTGCGGGGCAATGAACTGCACGCCCGATTGGTGGTTCCATGAACAATTGATGTGATTTTTATAACGGAGGTGAAAGGCTATGCCTGATATTTCAAAAGAACAAGTCCAACACGTTGCCGACCTGGCACGCCTTGAAATGAATGAGACGGAAACGGAAAAGTTTACGAAACAGCTGGGGGATATTATCCATTTTGCGGAATCATTAAATGAACTTGACACAACCGGGGTTCCGCCGACCACGCACGTACTTGAAATCCGGAATGTCATGCGTGAAGATACAGTGGAAAAAGGACTACCGCGCGAGCTTGTGTTGAAAAATGCGCCGGATACCCAGGACGGAATGATCCGTGTGCCGACAATTGTAGAATAAGGAGGGGAAAGCATGTCTTTATTTGACCATAAAATCTCGGAACTCCACGAGTTTTTACATAATAAGGAAGTTAAAGTCTCAGAACTTGTTAATGAAGCGTATCAAAAAATTTCAGAAACAGACGACAAAGTGAAAGCTTTTTTAACGTTAGATGAAGAACGGGCCCGCAAAACCGCAGCGGAACTGGACGGCAAAATCGGCTCGCCGGAAGCTGAAAATGTGCTGTTCGGCATGCCGATCGGAATCAAGGACAATATTGTCACGAAAGATTTGCGGACAACCTGTGCCAGCAAAATCCTTGAAAACTTCGAACCCATTTATGATGCCACGGTTATGGAAAAATTACATAAGGAAAAGACGATCACAATCGGCAAATTGAATATGGATGAATTTGCGATGGGTTCGTCGACGGAAAATTCCGCATTTCAAATCACCCATAACCCTTGGAACCTGGATACGGTGCCGGGCGGTTCTTCCGGTGGTTCGGCTGCAGCCGTGGCAGCGGGAGAAGTACCGTTTGCGCTTGGATCCGATACCGGTGGCTCGATCCGCCAGCCGGCCGCATTTTGCGGGGTTGTCGGAATGAAGCCGACTTACGGGCGCGTTTCCCGTTTTGGCCTTGTCGCATTCGCCTCTTCGCTCGACCAGATCGGGCCGATTACCCGGACCGTGGAAGACAATGCCTATCTTTTACAGGCGATTTCCGGGCTTGACCGGCATGATTCCACCTCAGCCGATGTGGAAGTGCCGAACTATGTGGAGGCGCTCAAAGGTGATGTAAAAGGCTTGAAAATTGCCGTGCCAAAAGAATACTTAGGCGAAGGCGTCAGCGAAGAAGCACGCCAGGCTGTTCTCGATGCTTTGAAAGTACTGGAAAAGCTCGGTGCCACATGGGAAGAAGTGTCGCTGCCGCATTCGAAATACGGCGTGGCCACCTATTATTTGCTTGCTTCATCTGAAGCGTCTTCCAACCTGGCCCGTTTCGACGGCGTACGCTACGGCTACCGTTCGCCAAACGCCACGAACCTCGAAGAATTATATAAAAAGACCCGTTCGGAAGGTTTTGGGGACGAAGTAAAACGCCGAATCATGCTCGGAACTTTTGCGCTAAGTGCAGGCTATTACGATGCGTATTACAAGAAAGCACAACAGGCCCGTACCCTGATCAAAAAAGACTTTGACGATGTACTCGAAAAATATGATGTCATCATCGGGCCGACCACGCCGACGCCGGCCTTTAAAATCGGGGAAAAAATTGAAGATCCGTTAACAATGTATGCGAATGATATTTTAACCATTCCGGTCAACTTGGCAGGCGTTCCGGGGATCTCTGTTCCATGCGGGTTTGCAGGTGGGCTGCCATTAGGACTGCAAATCATCGGGAAGCATTTTGACGAAAGCACCGTGTACCGCGTTGCCCACGCATTTGAACAGGCGACGGACTTCCATAACCAAAAACCGCAATTGTAAGGGGTGAAAAAGATGAATTTTGAAACAGTGATCGGACTTGAAGTGCACGTTGAACTCAAAACCAATACAAAAATTTTCTCGCCGGCGCCTGCGCATTTCGGGGCAGAACCGAATACGAACACAAATGTCATCGATCTCGGCTATCCGGGCGTGCTTCCGGTACTGAATAAAAAAGTGGTTGACTACGCAATGAAGGCCGCCATGGCGCTGAACTGCGAAATTGCAACCGAAACGAAATTCGACCGGAAAAACTATTTTTACCCGGACAACCCGAAAGCCTATCAGATTTCCCAATTTGATAAACCGATCGGGAAAAACGGCTGGATTGAAATCGAAGTGGACGGCATAAAGAAAAAGATCGGCATTACCCGCATTCACATGGAAGAAGACGCCGGGAAACTGTTCCACGCGGCAAATGAAGGGTATTCTCTCGTCGATTTGAACCGCCAAGGCACGCCACTTATTGAAATTGTCTCGGAACCGGATATCCGTACGCCGGAAGAAGCGTATGCGTATCTTGAAAAATTAAAATCCATCATTCAATATACCGGCGTTTCCGACTGCAAAATGGAAGAAGGGTCACTCCGCTGCGATGCCAATATTTCCATTCGTCCAATCGGGCAGGAAACATTCGGCACGAAAACCGAACTGAAAAACTTGAACTCGTTCAACTATGTGCGCAAAGGCCTGCAGTATGAGCAGGAACGCCAGAAACAAGTGCTGCTTGCAGGCGGTGTGATCCAACAGGAAACACGCCGTTTTGACGAAGCAACCGGCAAAACGATTCTGATGCGGGTGAAAGAAGGCTCAGACGATTACCGTTATTTCCCGGAACCGGACCTTGTGGATTTGTATATTGATGACGCCTGGAAAGAACGGGTGCGCGCCGAAATTCCGGAACTGCCGGATGAACGGAAAAAGCGTTACACGGAAGAACTCGGGCTCCCGGCTTATGATGCCATGGTGCTCACACTGACGAAAGAAATGTCCGATTTCTTTGAAGCGACGATCGCAGCTGGCGCCGATGCAAAACAGGCATCGAACTGGCTGATGGGCGAAGTGTCCGCGTACCTGAATTCAGCCCAGAAAGAGCTGCATGATATTGCGCTTACACCGGAAAGCCTTGCCGGCATGATCAAATTGATCGAAAACGGCACGCTCTCTTCAAAATTGGCGAAGAAAGTGTTCCGCGAACTGGTCGAAAAAGGCGGCGACCCGGAAAAAATCGTCAAGGAAAAAGGACTTGTGCAAATTTCTGATGAAGGCGAGCTTTTAAAAATTGTAACAGAAGTGCTGGATAAAAACGAACAATCCATTATTGACTATAAAAACGGAAAAGACCGGGCGCTCGGCTTTTTGGTCGGACAGGTCATGAAAGCAACAAAAGGGCAGGCCAACCCACCGATTGTCAATAAACTGCTGATTCAGGAAATGAATAAACGTTAAGTTTTCAAAAAAAGCGGTGTGCCCCACCGCTTTTTTTGTTTTAAAATTTGGTGACCGGGTATATAACGAAAGGGTGAAATTGACGATAGGAGGCTGCAAACAATGTGTGATTGCTTATTTGAACTGACAACCACGTGTGCATATTGTTTGAGAAAAGCCGGCAAAGAAATTGATGCTGTTTATCCGGTGTATGACTGGAAAACAAATAAACTGCTCGGTTATTATTGCAAAGAACATTTTTTAAAAGTGAAAATCCGGAATTTGATCGAAGAAACTGTTGAAAAACAGGCAAATCCGGTAGAAGCTTAAAACACTTGCGATAAAGTTGCCAGTTGAATAGAATGCATAAAAAGAGCGGGCAAAGTGGATGCCGGCTCTTTTTATGTAAGCGCATCCAAATTGCGTGTCTTTTCAAAATGTACTGCCAAATCCGGCAGGCTGTGCTATAATAAGGATAACAATTGGAGAAAAAGAAAGAGAGTACGAATACGGCAAAAAACCGGTTCAGCGTGCGGGCTGAACCGGTTTGGGTGAAACCATTCCTCTTAATCTTCACCGTTGTTTTTCGCTCTTGCGTTACCGCCTTTTTCTCCAATTTCTTGATAGAAATCTTTGTCATGGCTGTCAGCAGTGGCTTCTCCGCCTTTTTTGCCGATTTCTTGATAGAATTCTTTATCGTGATTATCCGCTGTAGATTCTCCGCCTTTTTTACCGATTTCCTGATAGAAATCTTTGTCATGGCTGTCGGCAGTGGCTTCTCCACCTTTTTTACCAATTTCCTGATAGAATTCTTTGCCGTGTTTTTCGGAAGTGGTTTCTCCACCCTTTTTACCAATTTCTTGATAGAATTCTTTATCGTGGCTGTCAGCAGTAGCTTCTCCGCCTTTGCGACCTGCTTCTTCTACTGTCATTTTTTTATCTTTGTCTGCCATTTCAAATCTCTCCTTTGTTCGGTGATTGTGAATATCGCTTACGGTATCATATATACCACGATCTAGCAGGAATAAACTTTCACCAAAAAATAATAGACAAAAATGGAATCATCTTTTAAGCAGCGCCCGTCCGGAAAACGTTGTAAAAATGGGCATGCACCCTTTGAGAGACAGGTTTTGGAGGGGTGGAAACCGGGATGGGCAAATTGATTTTTGAAGGCTTCAAAAAAAGACCAAAAAGAGAGCCGAAATCCGGTCGAATTGTCCTTTTGGAGGGTTCAAAAAGACAAAAGGGGATTGAAATCCGGTCGAACTGTCCTTTTGGAGGGTTTAAAAAGACAAAAGGGAACTGGAATCCGTTCGAATTGTCCTTTTGGGGGCTTCAAAAAGACAAAAGAGAGCCAGACCCGGGGCCAATTGTCCTTTTGGAGGGCTTAAAAAGACAAAAAAGAGTACCGGACCGGGAGCAAACTGTCCTTTTAAAAACTCCAATAAGGAAATAAAGAGCCTGTAAGCTGTGCGTCTAGTGCAGAAACGTTTAAAATAGAATAAGGATGCATGTCGAGTCACTTTTTTCATCCCTGTTGTTGCGAAAAAAAGGTTTTTTCATGCCGGGCAGCGAAAAGAACGGATAAAGCACTTGAAAGGGGAAAAGAAAATGGAAGAACAGGTGGAGGCTTATTTGAATTACTTAAAGCTTGAACGTGAAGAGCCGGGGCTGAATTTTTTGCAGCGGCTCATCCAGCACCATCTTTCTTGTGTCCCCTATGAAACGTTCAGCAAGTTTCATTACTTCCGTGAGGGGATTTACATACCTCCGTTTGAGACTTTTGTGGAGCATTTATGGGAAAAAGGATGGGGCGGCACCTGTTTTACATTAAACATCAATTTTGCGCGGCTGTTGCGTGGCTTGGGTTTTCAATGCTCGTTTGTGCGTGTGGTGCCCGGCCATGTCGCGCTGATGGTTTTATTAAACGAAAAAAAACTGTACGTGGATGTCGGCTACGGCTCCCCGATCATGAAGCCGGTTGAACTTGAGGCAAAACGGCGCCACGTGCTCCATGGTTTTGGTGAAGATATCATTTTTACGCAGCTTGAGCCCGGCCGTTACGAAATCGACCGCCGTTCAAATGGGAAATCTTTTGTGAAAAAAACAATTGAATGGCTGCCGCTTACGGAAGACGATTTGAAAGAAGATATTCGTGCATCATACCTTGACGACAACGCCAATCAGACGATGCGCAGGGTGACCGCCGTTCGCTTCAACGGGCGGGAATGCTACTATTTGCGCGACCGCTCATTAAAAATTATGAACTACCGCAATATCCGCGAGCTGCACATGCGGGATTTCGCCCGCTGGAAAGATACCATCGGGGAAGTATACAAGATCGGCGAAGATGCTCTGCTGGAAACGATACAATTTCTGAATGAGCGCGGCATCCGTTTGTTCAGCCCGTGATGATGCGGAAGTATGGAAAATTTTAGGGTGCATACACAAATCATCCATGCCTGCACGTCCCCCTTTCCTTGAACCACTTTGGTATAAGGCAAAGGCAGTCCCTACGCACACGGCAGCCGAAAAGGGTCTTTTTGCGGCCAAGGCGCACGCCGCACCTTGCTGTTAGTGGATTTTTTTTCAAAAAAGTTGTATGATAATTCGGTGGATGTATGAAGGATTTGCCCCATGCAGAAAGAACGGACAACATATCGAGCAGTTTCCCTATCCGGGTCTGTTTTGGGGAAACTGTCCTTTGCCTGCGCGAAACGGGATTACATAAATACGCATGTACATCAACATAAATAAGGATGATGCGAATGAAACGAGCAAGAATCATATATAATCCGACTTCCGGCCGTGAAGCGTTTAAGCGCCATCTCCCGGATGTGCTGCAAAAATTGGAGGTGGCCGGATATGAAACGTCCTGCCATGCCACAACCGGCGGCGGGGATGCCATTAAAGCAGCAAGGAAAGCGGTTGAACGCAAGTATGATATTGTCGTGGCAGCCGGTGGGGACGGCACGATCAATGAAGTCGTCAACGGCATTGCCGAACAGGATTACCGGCCGAAACTCGGCGTCATCCCAATGGGTACGACCAATGATTTTGCGCGCGCCCTGCAAATCCCGCGTGATGTGCAGGCAGCAACGGAAATTATCGTAAAAGGCGATACCCTTCCGGTCGATATTGGGAAAATGAATGAGAAATATTTTATCAATATCGGTGGCGGCGGGCGGCTCACGGAACTGACATATGATGTGCCAAGCCGGCTGAAGACGATGCTCGGCCAGCTCGCCTATTATTTAAAAGGGATTGAAATGCTGCCTTCGATCCGCGCGACTCAGATGACGATTGAATATGACGGGAAGCTGTTTGAAGGCGAAGCGATGATGTTTTTAATCGGCCTGACGAATTCCATTGGCGGCTTTGAAAAACTTGCTCCGGACTCTTCAATCAATGACGGCCTGTTTACGTTAATGATTTTGAAAAAAACGAACCTGGCTGAGTTCATCCGGGTTGTTACCCTTGCGCTGCGCGGTGAACATTTGAATGACCCGAACGTCATTTACACCTCCGCCAGCCGCGTAAAAGTTCATTCACCGGATAAAATTTTATTAAATCTGGACGGCGAACTCGGCGGAGAAGCCCCTGCTGTTTTTGAAAACCTGTACCGCCATCTCGAAGTCTTTGCGCCGCTTGATAAAATCCGCCCGCAAGACAGGGTTGACTGACAAAAGAACGGGAAGCGGGCTTTTGTGAAAACACTGTCATCCTGGGTTTTTAGCAACAACCATCTTGGTAAAAAACCGGAAGCAGTCCCGGTTTTTAAAATCTGTGCCATCTCTGATTGGCAACATCCGCCCGCCGGACAAGGCTGACTGACAAAAGAACGGGAAGCGGGTATGCAGGTTGCCGGCTTTTGAAAACACTGCCATTGCGGGTTTTTAGCACCAACCGCCTTGGTGAAAAGACCGGAAAGCAGTCCCAGATTTTGGAAGTCTGAGCCATCTCTGATTGGAAATAATGCCTGTAGGACAAGATTAAACGCCGGAAGCATACACGCAGACTGCCGGCGTTTTTTAAATCTGTAGTCCAACCCGGCATTTTGTGCAACCCCTGCTCCATTGAAAAAGCCGGAAGCAGTATAAAAAGCTTCCGACGTTTTTTACAATCAACTTTCCTTTTTCATTGCGGAAAGGCTGTCATTAAATTCTTCTTCAATGCCTGCATGGTGTTTGTAGGTTGCGATGCTGATCACCATGCTGACAATCAGGTTAAAGGCAAAACCCGGTACCATGGAGTACAATTTGGCATCCATTCCTGACACGGTCCAGATAATCACTGTCACGGCACCCACAATCATACCGAAAAGGGCGCCCCAGTGGTTCATCTTGCGCCAGAACAGGCTCAAAAAGATCACCGGCCCGAATGATGCGCCAAACCCGGCCCATGCATAGCTGACAAGCTGCAAAATGGTGGAATCGCGGTTTAAAGCGAGCAATGCAGCGACAACAGAAACAACAAGCACCGCGAGCCTTCCGAAAAATACCGACTCTTTATCCGAAGCATTGCGACGGAAGAAGAGCTTATACAGATCTTCTGTCAGCGCACTTGAAGTGACAAGCAGCTGGGACGAGACGGTGCTCATAATCGCCGCAAGCACTGCTGCCAGCACAAATCCGGCAATGAGCGGATGGAATAAAATCTGCCCAAGCTGGATAAAAACCGTTTCCGGATTTTCCAGTTTATGGCCGGCCTGATGGAAATAAGCAATCCCAATCAACGCAGTAAGGGATGTGCCGATCAGCGACAAAATCATCCAGCCGATCCCAATTCTGCGCGCGCTTTTCGTTTCTTTTACCGATTTAATCGCCATAAAGCGGACAATAATATGCGGCTGGCCGACATAGCCGAGCCCCCACGCGAGCGCGGAAATGATCCCCAATGCCGTTGTCCCTTTGAAAAAGTCCAGCAAATCCGGATTGATCGATTTCACGGTATGGAAAGTTTCAACCGGCCCGCCCGTTTTGGTAAAAGCCACAATCGGCACAAGAACGAGCGCGATGACCATGATCAGCCCTTGGACAAAATCGGTCCATGAAACAGCGAGAAACCCGCCGAAAAGCGTGTACAACACAACAACGCCCGCAACGATGATCAGCCCTAAATAATAGGACGTATGGAATGAGTTTTCAAAAAAGACGGCCCCGGATACCATCCCGGAAGATACATAAAGCGTAAAGAAAATTAAAATGACAAGTGCAGAAACAAGCCGCAGCATTTTGGTCGGGTCTTTGAAACGGTTTTCAAGATAAGAAGGGATCGTAATGGAATCACCGGCCACCTTTGTATAGGAGCGGAGACGCGGTGCCACAAGCCGCCAGTTTAAATAGGCCCCAATCGTAAGTCCGATCGCAATCCATGCATCAGCAAGCCCGGTCAGATAAATACCGCCCGGCAGGCCCATCAACAGCCATCCACTCATATCGGCAGCGCCTGCGCTTAAAGCAGCAACTGCAGGGCCGAGCGAACGTCCGCCGAGCATATAATCATCGAGGTTGCTCGTCCGCCGGTAAGCCACCCAGCCGATCCAGAGCATCAGCACCATATAAATGGCGATCGAAATCATTTTTAATGTTTGATCACTCAAGAAGCGTTTCCCCCTTTGTTTTTGGTCCTTTCAACAACATTTTATCATCATAATATCTGTTTAATAAAGGTGTATTTTTAAAAACGGTCGAATATTCAAGAAAACAGTCCGCGGCAACTGATTGTTTTTCGCATTCAAAGCCGCTTTATGTTAAAATTTCCGTAGCCATTAAGACGAAAAGGAAGACAGGCATGAAAAAAACATTATCGGTTCAAAAGAACGAAGAAATAGAGGTTGTTTTTGAAGATTTGACGCATGACGGTGCAGGGGTGGCAAAGGTGGACGGCTATCCGCTGTTTGTCAAAAACGGCTTGCCAGGGGAGAAAGCCCGCATTAAAGTCATTAAAGCCAACAAGAACTACGGGATCGGTCGCCTCCTCGAACTGTACGAAAGGAGCCCGTACCGCGTCGACATCCCGAAAGAAGACGCACCGAAATACGGTGGCTGCCAGCTTGCACATATCCGCTATGATGGCCAGCTTATGTACAAAGAAAATCAGGTGCGCCAGGCACTCGCCCGGATTGGAAAAATTGAAGGCGCCCGCATCCATCCGATGATCGGCATGGACAACCCGTGGCATTACCGGAACAAAGCCCAGGTGCCGGTCGGCGAAAAAAATGGGAAACTCGTAGCCGGCTTTTTTAAACCGAGAACCCATGAAATACTAGATGCCGATGAGAGCGTGATCCAGCTTCCGGCGGTAAACGAAGCCGTCCAAGTGGTAAAAGAAATTTGCCGGGAACTTGGCATCCCGGCTTACGATGAGGAACATCACAGCGGCGTCCTCCGCCACATCATGGTGCGTTACGGGAGGAAGACCGGCGAGCTGATGGTCGTCCTGATCACGAGAACAGTGGAACTGCCGCATCGGAAAAAACTCGTGGATTTAGTGGTCTCGCGCCTGCCGCAAGTTAAGTCGATCGTGCACAATATCAACCCGAAGCGCACAAACGTGATTTTAGGGGAGAAAACCAAAGTACTGTGGGGAAATGAGGTCATTTACGACAAAATCGGGGATATAAAATTCGCCATCTCCGCGCCTTCTTTTTACCAGGTCAATCCCGTTCAGACGAAAGTGCTGTATGAAAAAGCGCTCGAGTACGCGGAACTTACCGGCAGCGAAACGGTCATTGATGCATACTGTGGCATCGGGACAATTTCGCTTTTCCTTGCACAGAAGGCCCGCAAAGTATTCGGCGTAGAAATTGTGCCGGAAGCGATTGAAGATGCAAAGCGAAATGCGGCGCTCAACGGTATCACGAATGTGGAGTTTGAAGCGGGCACAGCGGAAACGGTCATCCCAAAATGGTACGAGGCAGGCAACAAGGCAGATGTCTTAGTGGTTGACCCGCCGCGCAAAGGCTGTGACGAAGCCCTGCTCAAAACCATCCTGGAGATGAAACCGCAAAAAGTCGTCTACGTCTCCTGCAACCCGGCAACATTGGCAAGAGACTTGCGGTTCCTGGAAACGGGAGGATACCGTACAGTGGAAGTACAGCCTGTTGACATGTTTCCGCATACGACACATGTGGAAGTCGTCACAAAATTGCTGTTTGGGATGTAGAATAATATAAAACATTTCCCATTCAGACCCGGATTTCATTTTCGATTTCTGGGTCTTTTTCATATTAAATTACGATGTCTCTTTCGATTACTTTTCCTACAATATCTTATCGAATTATTTTTTGTGCAAAAGGAATGTCTTGAGCCTTTGTAACTTCAGGGCTAGGAAACAGAGTAACAAGGTTTAGTGCATTTTATATAGTGTCCAAAGACTATTAAACAAACGAGCATTTAATTTAACTTCTATATTCAAGATTATTTTTCTATTCTAGTACAAACAGCCATGTCAACCCATTGGTGGATTCGGTATAATGTGAGAGAATAGAATCATAAAAAATTCCTTTAAAATAAAGGAGGACGGGTATGAAGCAGCTATATATGAAGCAGAAGGTTTTTAGTTTAAGCGGCAAATTTACGGTCAAGGATCAACAGGAACGAGATGTTTATTATGTTGAGGGCAGCTTTTTGCAAATCCCTAAGACGTTCTCGATTATGAATACAAAATGAGAGGAAGTCTCGCTTATTACGAAAAAGGCGTTTAGCTTTCTTCCAAAGTTTATTGTCGAGGTAAATGGACGAGAAGTGTTAACAATAAAGAAAGAGCTATCCTTCTTTAAGGCACGCTATACGATTGATGCGGCAGGAATTGAAGTGCGTGGGAATTGGCTGGATATGGATTTTGAAGTGTTGCGGCACGGTGAAGTGGTCGGTAAAGTTAGTAAGGAATGGTTTACTTGGGGCGATAGTTACAAAATTCAAATCTTAAAAGAAGAAATGGAAACGATTCTCATAGCTATCGTTGTCGCCATCGATTGTGTAAAGGCTGATCAGGCAGCTGCAAACTCGCCAGCAACATATTAAAGGGAAAAGTGACACTTTAATCACTCTGGGTCTCACACCCTTTTTTAAACTTATGGTTTGCACATACACATTTCCATAGATTTGACAGATGTGAAGAGTGTGATACCGAAGAAAAGGATTAAAAGCTGGATGAAAGCGGATTAATTATGTAATTCAAATAAAAATGTGAACTTATAAAAGATATATTGAAAAATGAAAGGAGCGTAAATATAATGAAAGAACCAGATAGGAAAAAACTATATCCAATGAAAACATAAAAACAGTTTGTTATAAGTAATTTACCTTCGAAGTTTATCACTTAAAATTTTTATTTAAACAGAGGGTTACATGGTAAATAAAATAGATACCATTGAGTAACATTTGTTGATTGAAACAAGCAAATGCCGGGAATCCGGGAGTTTTTTAAACGAATGGGAGGGATGTTAAATGCGTGTCACTGAGCTGAGAGAGCTCCTTGAAAAATACAGTAAGGACGACTTAAGCAAAATGATGATTGAATTGTATAAGGCGATACCGAAAAAAGTGCGTGATGAAAAAGAAATTGATGGGATGTTGCAAGATTTTCAGCAGTACAAAGAAGCTGAAAAGATAAAAAAAGAGAAAGAAAAACATGTTGACCTTAATGATTTGGAACGTGAAATTACGCAATTCATTCAAAATGCTTATAAACAAAATTACATTGCCCCAAATCGGTATGTTAGCAAAAAGGAACGTCCCAAGTGGCGATTCAAGGTCAAATCATACATAAAACAATTGCAACAGGTACCCGTTGAAGGAAACGAAGGGAAGCGTGCTACAGATTTACTCGATGCACTGTATGAAATGTTATGTTATGGGTGTGGCTATTACATCTTTAACACAGACAATCCCTTTAGATCTATTGGTATGGAGCAAGTGGAATTATTCGATATTCTCCTAAAAAGAAAATTCAGTATGGGGATTAACAAAGAAACTATAAGTTCTGCCCTGAAACAAATTATTAATTATCATCTCGACATGGATACACTGCGGTCATCTTTATTCAACGTGTTCATTGCGAATTTGAGAACTGTGGATGCTAAAGAAATAGCAATCGAACAATGCCATCATTTTCTAATGGGATTGAAGCAGCGAACGATAACGCCAGAAGAGACATGGGTTTGGAAGGATGATGAATATAGCCGGGAGCGAAATATAAATGAATTGATTGAAACGGTTTTCAAACTAAAGATGGAACTGTGTGAATATGAGTCAGCTATCCGTTATTTTAAAAGCAATATTCAGGAAGAATCTAAAGAAGACGCATTGTTTAGCTTGCTCAATAAGCTTAAAACATACAATCAGAAAGATTATTGGCTAAGAGAATACGAGGAGGCTATAAAAAAAGGCATAAGGCCGAGGGAAGAACTGCAATTTACCTATCAATATTTAAAAGAAAACGGCGAATTTAACATTGATGAAGACATGTAGTAACGTTCTTCAACAAGGACCAAGGATTGGCACACCAATCCTTGGTTTTCGTATATTCACCTGTAAGAAGGTTGGTAATTGGTAGGGTGGTGGTAGATTCCTGTATCCGTAACCAGAAGTTAAAAAGGATACTGTAAAGATTTGGTATCTCCTTATTCAGTTTCACAGGTTAAATATAAAAATATAGAACTGATCCCGTGAAAATATCATTTAATTTTTTATCAAATAAATATTTCTATTGTATCTTTTTCTTTAACAGCAGTATGATTTTTAATTGTATTTTTATTCAATAGTATTTTCCCCTCTTTAATTAACGAACAAATTTGATTCCTACTTATATCAATGAGTTGATTTCCAAGCACCTTATCGATACGAACAGGTTCATCTAAATAATTTATATTAATACAAATCTTATTAAATCCGTTTTTTAAGTGTGTAACCAAATTAATTTTTTCGTTATCATTCTGGGGTGCTTCATTCGGAAAATCCCTATTTTTAATTTCCAACTTAGGGTCATACGATTTAAAGATTTTCTCTTTTCTATTCCAAGTGTGGTTTTTTTCGCATTTAAAAATAGTAAATTTATAAATATTTTTTCCGTTTGAATTATGTCTTCTCATTAAAGTGTCATAAAAATTTACTACCTTTCCGCAATTTGGGCAATACTTGACTACAGTTTCAACTTTTTCCCCATTATGAACGGACCAATTGTAGGTAATAATATTCATAGTTACACACCTCAATGGAAATTTTCATTTTATTAAAGTGCTTCTTTTGTTTATATTTATCTCTCAAAATGAAATAAATGAAGAATAATACTTCTACTATTACGTAGGATAAATCCGTTTTCATAAAGAATCAAAAGACATTCACAAGATACCCCTGGTCACTATTGTTGATACAATAGCCTTCTCATATTGATGCAGCATATTGCTCTTCAAACTCCTCGTAGTAAAGAACCTCAATTATACCTGACCAATCCAATATACAACCTACAAAATCGTTTATATCCAATCCCTTCATTTCATAGGTATCATCATCATTAACAGTTCCTGTTGCATCTTCGATAAAAGTGACTTTATATCCCCTTTCAAATGCAGTTATAGCAGTAAATAAACAGCAATACTCTGTATTAAATCCTGTAATATATAGATGATCAATATTTTTTTCCTTTAAAATAGAATCTAACTTTGTACCGCATATTCCGCACGTAAATTTTTCTATTTTGTGATTTTTTTAAAGGAATTTTCTCCTTCTTTGTAGAATTGAATGATTATCTAACTAGAGGAAGATGAGGAAATTTTTATGTCAGATCAAATTTTAACCTTACATGTGGGGCCGTCTCAACTTTTATCTAAACTGTGTGATGA
>NZ_CALPDC010000023.1:0-43847 GCF_943193165.1 Weizmannia agrestimuris | reverse complement strand
TTATTGTCGTTGAAAACAGTGTTGCCAAGAGTTGATAAAATGACTCCTTCTTTTTACACAATTATACGGACTTAATCTTTTTGGGGCTGTCAAAAGGACAAAACAGGCTGCATTCGGGCTCGAAATGTCTTTTTGAGCTTGTCAAAAGGACAAAACAGGCTGCGTCTGGGTTCAAACTGTCTTTTTGAACCTGTCAAAAAGACAAAACAGGCTGCATCCGGGCTCAAACTGTCTTTTTGATGTCGCCAAAAGGACAAAAGGAGTGACGTTTGAGCCCGAACTGCCTTTTTGAACTTGTCAAAAAGGACAAAACGCACCGTAACCGGGCCCGGAATGTCCTTTTGAAACCGTCAAAAGGACAAATTGACTTCTACCCAGGCCCGAAATGTCTTTTTGAACTTGTCAAAAGGACAGAACACGCTGCATACAGGCCCGAAACGTCCTTTTGAATCTGTAAAAGGGAAAAAACGCATGCCCGAAACCGTTGAAATGTCCTTCATCGGGGTGATGAAGGACAAAAGTGAGCCGCCAAACATTGAAATGTCTTTCATCGGGCAAATGAAGGACAAAATGCAGGCCCGAGACCGTGAAAATGTCTTTCACCGGGTTGATGAAGGACAAAACGCGAGCCCGAGACCGTGAAAATGTCTTTCACCGGGTTGATGAAGGACAAAACGCGGGCCGCCAACCATTGAAACGTCCTTCATCGGGCAAATGAAGGACAAAACGCATGCCCGAAACCGTTGAAATGTCCTTCATACGGCAAATGAAGGACAAAACGCGAGCCCGAGACCGTGAAAATGTCTTTCACCGGGTTGATGAAGGACAAAACGCATGCCCGAGACCATGAAAATGTCCTTCATCGAGGTAATGAAGGACAAAACGCGTGCCACCACACATTAAAATGTCCTTCATTGGGTTAATGAAGGACAAAACGCATGCCACCAACCATTGAAATGTCCTTCATCGGGCAAATGAAAGACAAAACACGAGCCCCGAACCGTGAAAATGTCCTTCATTGGGTTAATGAAGGACAAAACGCATGCCACCAACCATTGAAATGTCTTTAATAGGGCAGATGAAAGACAAAACGCAGGCCCGAGACCGGGAAAATGTCCTTCACCGGGTTGATGAAGGACAAAACACGAGCTCGAAACCGTAGAAATGTCCTTCATCGAGGTAATGAAGGACAAAACGTGAGCCACCAACCATTAAAATGTCCTTCATCGGGCAAATGAAGGACAAAGCGCGGGCCACCAACCATTAAAATGTCCTTCACACGACAAATGAAAGACAAAAAAGCGGAGCCTTGACCGGGTAATGTTCTTCATCGGCTCCAGTCAGAAATTTCCCCATAAAAAAATGCCGCACAGAGCGGCGGGTTTTAATCGTTATGCCAAATGATTCATAATCGATGAGACGTATTTCTGTGTTTCTTTGAATGGCGGAATACCGCCGTATCGGTCGACATTGCCGGGGCCTGCATTATAGGCGGCCAATGCAAGCTGGACATTGTGGTCGTATTTTCCCAGCAAAGATTTCAAATACTTTGTGCCGGCGTCCACATTTTGTTCCGGGTCAAGTACATTGCTTACCCCGAGCGAGGCCGCCGTTTCTGGCATCAGCTGCATCAGCCCTGCTGCGCCTGCCGCACTCACTGCATCCGGACGATAACCGGATTCCTGTTTGATGACAGCTTGAATGAGCTTTTCTGGCACGCCGTATTTTTCCGATGCTTGCTGAATCGCCTGGCTGATTTTCGCCGGGATTCCACCACTGCCGGAAGCGGCTGTTGTCTGCGTGCTTTCTGAAGCTGAATTTTGTGCAGAAGCGGAAAAAGCCGCGCTTGTTCCTGCCTGCGCAGTAGCTGCTGTCGCTTTACCGGACAAAGTGCTTAATCCCGTAAAGGCAGGCAACGTGGTAAGCACCGGATTTTCCCCTGTTAAAGAAGACAATGAATTGAACGCCGGATTTAAAGTTGCTGCCAGGGATGATAACACCCCGGATTCGTCTTTACCGCTTGCGCCAGCAGCCGTTTCATTTTCCTTTGCTTCTTCTAAAAAGCTTGACAGCATCTCTTGAAAAAGGGAGGTGCTGTTGCCCGTTTGAGCAGCATTGCTGCCGGGAGAAAGCGACCGCAGCGCCTCCAGTTCCATTAAAGACGCGAGTTGGCTGATTGTACTCATTTCTCATTGCTCCTTTTTGCCTCATAAAAGCGGAGAACCTTGTTTTTTGCCGGATGGTGCGGGATGCCGTACGTTTCCAGCAATTTTAAAAACTGCTTTGTGCCTGTTTCCAGTTCACTTACTTCATATTCTATCTCAAAATCTTCCTCGTTTAAATAAAAATTATGGTCAAATACGAGCAGCCCGCCTTCATATGCGATTTCAGCCCGCTTCGTTGTAAGTTTTCCAAAATACACCAATTTACTTGGCGCCACTTCTAGTTCCATTAATTTTTCCATGACTTCGCCTTCCGGAAAACCGCTCCCATTTTTAAGCTTTTGAAAAACCTTTTCGCCAATCATTTGGCTTGTTTCCAGCAGTCCGGTTTCCTCCGGCGTTTTTAGGGTGAGCTGGAAGTACCCTGCTTTTTTCCGGACACGCAAGGCCGATCTTTCATGTTTTAAAGCAAAATCAGGTGTATCAAAATAAAAGTTTTCCTGCTGTTTAAAATCATGTTCCGCGATGCCAAAAGCCCGGGCAAGCCGGCAGAAATCGCGGCAGGTGACCATATTTTTACATTCAATTTCAATTTCTTTGCTCATGATAAGCCCTCACTTCCATCTTCATTATACTAAAGCGAATCCCTTCCTTAAAGTGTCTATTCTCTGTGGAGATATGGTAAAATAAAATGGAATTGAAACTTTGTTTTCCGGCGGGAAGGAGAGGGAGGGAAGCAGATTGCGCAATATCATTGAACTGGGAAAGCCTGAATGGAAAGACGGGATCCTTCAACTGCATGCTGAGCGCCCGGACGTTTCCATGCAGCACCTGAAGCCGGGAGGGCAAATGATCGTCGATTCGGATGCCTGTGCCTTTATCTATCTGGCTGAAGACGACGGCGATGAAGATTATACATATTTATATTTGCCTGTTCCGGTTTGGAAAGAGATTCGGACGGCGGCATTTGAACATAAAAAAGTGGTTGCTGTTTCAAAAGATGGGAAATTGGAGCTTACCGGGCTTGATGAGGAACTTCAATTTTTGCTCGATAATATCCGAGGCAACAGCAATTACGGAAAAAAGATGCTGGATAAGGTAGAGGCCGTTTTTGCATTGGAATGAGATCCGAAGAGGTGATCAGGCAGTGGATTGGGAGGAATTTTTAACCCCGTATAAACAGGCTGTTGATGAATTAAAAGTAAAGTTAAAGGGGATGCGCACCCAATTTGAAAAAGAGCATACCCATTGCCCGATTGAGTTTGTGACAGGGCGGGTAAAGCCGGTAGCAAGCATTATAGAAAAAGCGAACATAAAAGGCATCCCGCTTGACCGGCTGGAGGCGGAAATGCAAGATATCGCCGGGCTCAGGATGATGTGCCAGTTTGTCGATGATATTAAACTGGTCGTCGGGCTTCTCAGACGCCGGAACGATTTCCGGATTGTTGAAGAAAAAGACTATATTTCGAATAAAAAACCGAGCGGCTACCGGTCTTATCATGTCATTATTGAATATCCGGTACAAACGATCCGCGGGGAAAAGAAAATTCTTGCGGAGATCCAGATCCGGACGCTGGCGATGAATTTTTGGGCGACGATTGAACATTCTTTAAACTATAAGTATAAAGGCAGGTTTCCCGAAGAAATTAATTTGCGGCTGAAGCGGGCTGCCGAAGCCGCTTTCCGCCTTGATGAAGAAATGTCTGAGATCCGTGAAGAAATTCAGGAAGCCCAAATGTATTTTTCGAAAAACAAAGAGCGCGCGGAACGAAAAAAGCCATGAAACCGGCGGCAAAAAAAGAAGGGGAGGAGAAGCAGCTTGAAATTTGCCATCACTTCTAAAGGGGATACGGAATCCAATATATGGATGCATAAAATGCGTTCTTATTTGCAGGATTTCGGGCTTGTTTACGACGAGGCACAACCGGATATCGTGATCTCGGTCGGCGGGGACGGCACGCTTCTGTATGCTTTTCACCGCTACAGTTCCCGGCTTGACCGGACGGCTTTTGTCGGGGTGCATACCGGCCATCTCGGCTTTTATGCTGACTGGGTGCCGGATGAAATTGAGGAGCTGGTCGACGCGATCGCCCATAAAACTTACACGACGGTGGACTACCCGC
Source organism: Weizmannia agrestimuris (assembly GCF_943193165.1). Taxonomy (NCBI): domain Bacteria; kingdom Bacillati; phylum Bacillota; class Bacilli; order Caryophanales; family Bacillaceae; genus Heyndrickxia; species Weizmannia agrestimuris. The sequence goes on along the minus strand of NZ_CALPDC010000023.1, from coordinate 39,562 downwards.
TTCTTGAAGCGATGATTGCATATGAGCACGGTGGCCACGAAACGCGTTACCTTGCGTTAAATGAGTCAACGGTCAAATGCGTGGACGGCACATTTGTCATCGATGTGGAGATCAATGGCCGGCATTTTGAGCGTTTCCGCGGTGACGGATTATGCCTTGCCACACCAAGCGGCAGTACGGCTTATAACAAGGCGCTCGGCGGGGCGATTGTCCACCCTTCCCTGCAATCGATCCAGCTCACCGAGATGGCATCCATTAACAATAAAGTGTTCCGGACAATCGGCTCGCCACTTATTTTGCCGGGGCACCATACTTGTGTGTTACGCCCGGTCCGGCAAAAAGATTTTTTGGTAACAGTTGACCATTTAACATTGCTCCATAAGGAAGTCCGGTCCATCCAGTACCGCGTGGCAAAAGAAAAAATCCGGTTTGCCCGCTTCAGGCCGTTTCCTTTCTGGAAGAGGGTGCATGATTCTTTTATTTCGGATTAGGTGAAAACATGTTGACATTATCGTGGACAATTACAGAAGATGAGGCACATCAGGAATTGAAAGAGTTTTTAAAAACGCGCCATATCTCGAAACGGGCGCTTGCGGATATTAAATTCCGCGGCGGGCTGATCCTTGTGAACGGCCGCGAAGTAACGGTTCGCTATCGCTTGCAACCGGGCGATGCGGCCGCCATTGTTTTTCCAAAAGAAACCCCGAGCCCCAATCTTACGCCCGAAAACATTCCGTTCGGCCTTGTCTATGAAGATGAAAGCGTGCTTGTTGCCGATAAGCCGGCGTTTATGAATACGATTCCTTCCCGCGAGCACCCGTCTGCAAGCCTTGCCAATGCAGTGCTCGGCCATTACCGAAAAAGCGGGACAGAATCCGCAGTCCATGTTGTGACCCGGCTTGATCGGAACACATCCGGGCTTGTCCTGATCGCAAAAAATCGTTATATCCACCATTTATGCAGCCTGATGCAGCAAAAGCATGAAATTTGTCGGACGTACGAAGCGCTCGCGGAAGGGGCTTTTACTGAAAAAAGTGGCACAATTGAAGCCCCGATCGGGAGAAAAGAGACGAGCATTATAGAACGCGAAGTCCGGGACGATGGCCAGTTTGCGCGTACCCATTATGAAGTGGTCCGGCAATTTCCGGCATATGCACATGTGCGTCTCCGGCTTGACACCGGCAGGACGCACCAGATCCGTGTCCATCTTTCCTATATCGGCCACCCGCTTCTCGGCGACAGCCTGTACGGTGGCAACACGAGCCGCTTCACCCGGCAGGCGCTCCATTGCAGTGAGCTTTCATTTCAGCACCCGGTTTCAGGGAAAGAAATGCATTTTCTTTCTAAACCGCCCTTTTTGGATCTCCTTTAGTGATGGTACCCGGAAGATTTTCATGCTTCCGCTTATGCCCTTATGGATGTTTTTAAAATTCAGGCGAACGTCCTGAACTTTTCTTCCACATATGGCATTGAAGAGGGGACGGAGACGGTTTCAATTTCCGGATACCGGAGTGCTGTCAGTTTGCCGCCGAATACGCAGCCGGTATCAATATTGACCGTGTGGCCGATCCATCGCGGTTCTTTCACCGGCGTATGCCCGTATACAATCCAGCTTTCCCCTTCGTCATTTTTCGCCCAGTCGCAGCGCACCGGTGTCCCGTCCGGATTGGTTTCCCCGTTAATATCACCGTAAAGCACAAAAGTCTGGACCGATTTATTCATCTTCCCAATATCCTTGCGCCGGATCCCGGCATGGGCGATGACAAGCTTGCCGCCGTCTAGAACAAGATAAAGCGGGGATTTCTCATACAGTTCCATAAATTGTTTGCTGTGCCGTTCCCGCTCTTTTACGGGGAGCGCCTCCAGTTCCGCCACCGTTGTTTCAAGGCCGTGCTTCTGCTGGACATTTCTCCCTAAAAAATATCGGTACAGCTTGTTGCAGTGGTTGCCGGGGACATACAGGCCAAGCTTCTTTTTCCACAATCGATAGACAGTATCGGCCACTTCCAAAGATGCCGGCCCGCGGTCTGTCAGATCACCGACAAAACCAAGCAGCCGGCCACCTGGATGAACGGGCATACCGTTTTCCCATTGATACCCCAGTTTTTCCGTAAGCTTCCTGAATTCCGCCATGCAGCCATGTATATCCCCAATGATATCGATTTTCATTGAACTCGCTCCTTCCAACTCTATTTTATGTTGTCCGGCGCGCCTAAACAAATGCCGGGTAGTTGAAAAAAGGTTGGTATTCCCCGGGGTCCCGGTACGATTATCCTGCAACAAATAAAACACAGGTGCTTTTCAAACCCGGAAAGTTCATGTAGAATTGGTATCAGGTACTAAAAATCGTATATAAATTGTAAATAAAGGAGTTAACACGATGCAGTTATCTTTGGAAAATAAAACATTTGTTGTGATGGGTGTTGCAAATAAGCGCAGTATTGCCTGGGGAATTGCCCAATCGCTTGATGCAGCAGGCGCAAGGATTATTTTTACCTATGCGCTCGACCGGAATGAAAAAAGCATCCACGAACTTGCTGAAACGCTGAATCGAAAGGACTATCTGATCCTTCAATGCGACGTGGAAAGCGACGAGCAGATTCAGTCATGCTTTCAAACGATCAAAAAGGAAGCTGGCACGATCGACGGTATTGCCCACTGTGTTGCGTTTGCCCGCAGAGAAGAATTAAAAGGCGACTACACAAACGTGACGCGTGAAGGGTTTTTACTGGCCCATAATATCAGTTCCTATTCGCTATCGGCCGTTGCCAAAGCGGTGAAAGAGCTGGAACTCATGCCTAACGGGGGCAGCATTGTTACCCTGACCTACCTCGGCGGCGAACGCGTCATGGAAAATTACAATGTAATGGGCGTTGCGAAAGCTTCCCTCGATGCAAGCGTCCGCTATTTGGCCTATGACCTAGGAAAGCTCAATATCCGCGTCAACTCGATCTCGGCCGGCCCGATTCGCACCTTGTCGGCAAAAGGTGTCAGCGACTTCAACAGCATTTTGAAAGTGATGGAAGAAAGGGCGCCGCTTCACCGCGGTGTGGATACACGCGAAGTCGGCGATACCGCGTTGTTTCTTTTTAGTGACCTGTCGCGCGCTGTTACAGGCGAAAACATTCATGTGGATGCCGGCTATCATATTATGGGCTAACCGACAATTACGGACGATTCGAAAACTGGTCCTTCCGAATGCCGGCTATCATAAAATGCAACGGCTTGTCCAAAAGCGCAAATAAAAAAAGCCAGGAGGTGAAACCTTCCTGGCTTTTTTGACATCGCATCAGTCCCTGTAATCTTTTTTATGGCCTTTTTTGCTGTCATGGTGATAATGGTCGTTATCTTCAATTTCTGCAGCAGAGAATGTGTAGCTGACAACATTTTGAGGCGTCAGTGTAATGGTTCCAAGCAGGGTAGGTGCAACCCCCGGAATCGTTGTATCTGGAGCGAAATTACCGAGTTCAATGGTTAAGAAGTATTCGTTTTTCCCTTTGGACGGATCGGTATCTACGGCGTGAACCGTCGTTGTCACGTTTTCAAAGAGTACTGTAACGAGTCCGCCGGCTGTAAGAATGCCAATGCCGGAAATTCCGCTTTCATCCCGTTTTTGGGAAATGAGTGTCGTACCGGAAGAATTTCTTCTCCAAATTCTAAAGACTGCCGGAATGGTTAACGGAATGACGATCCCTGGTCCTGCTCCTGTAATTGCCCCAATTAAGGCTGCAAGTGTTACACCGAGTGGCAGGTCTGCTGGCGACCATTCGACAGTTGCGAGCAATGAAACACGGTCATCATAATCATCCACTTTTACATCTACTTCCGCAATGGCGTTTGCCATGTTAAAGACGCCTGTCACGGATACAGGTACGGACGGCGATTGATCCACATCGAATTCCGACAGAAGCCCCCGTTCTTCCTCGTCTTGCCGTTTGTGGCGGCGATGATCATCATAGCAGCTGTCGTTTGAGTCGTAATAAGACATTTAAATGCCTCCCTTCGTTTTGTTACTATATTCTACTCATTCGCATATTTTTGGAATAGACGGATGGTAGCGTATAAAAGCACATTTTTCCCTGCTTTATCCATTTGTGCCAATATGCTGTGGAAACCGCGGTTCCGTTCCTTGTCCCCAAAACATACGATAAGGCAGAAATAGCAAATGATTGGGAGATTCAAGCTCTAGGCACATTTCTTATTTTCATGCATAGTTATAAAGCGAGCCAGAAATCAGGAGGAGGGATTTTGGAAACATGGAGGAGAGCCAGTACAGCAGCCAAAAACCGCTTCTTTATATTATCCAGCCGAAAAATGTTCCGCTCGCGATCAAGATGCAGAAAGTGTACAGAAATGTGGTGAGCGAAAAACCTGAACATGCCGGCCATGGAACGATCGTGGAACCAATGCCTGCCGGCGGCGATACAGGGCATGCCGAAGAAAAAAACAATGCAGCCGCACACGAGAAAAAAACAGAACCGGAACAGCCCAAACCAAATAAAGCGGCAGAACAGGAAAAAACAGAAGGAGCTGCAGAACGCGGGGGAGTCGTAAACGTTTCATCCAAGACAAAAACGGCAGATCCTGCGGAACATGAGGAATCGGCAAATGCCATGGGGCAGCAACATGTTGCGGAACCCGCCGGAGCGGTGGAAGCGGAGACGGATTTGGAAACGGACGGCGCTGACAAAGCCGACACCTGGCCGGAACAAGAAACCATTCAACCGCCATCGAGAAAACGGTTCAAAGAAATGACGGTCCATGAAAAAATTGACTATTTAATTCATAAGCCAGGTTTTCTACCGGAAATCCCCGTCATGATTCAAACGAACAGCATCGCCTATCGTGCCGTGATCCTTGAACGGATGGAAGACCAATTGTCCGTCATGCCTTTTTCTTCAATGGAAATGGCCTGGATCAATCTGGACGAGATCACGGACATTAAATTACTGGTTCAGTAAAGCCACGGAAAAAAGTCGATAAGCGGCAACTTATCGACTTTCATACATTACAAATTGACAAAAGTGTCTTCGAGGCATTGAATGGCAATGAAGTCGGTTAAATCAAGTGTGATGCATGTATCGGTTGCTTCGAAATGGACCCGTGAATGGCCGTCGTGATGTTCGCAGACGCATTTTAAAACCCGTACAACAGCGCAGCACCCTTCCACATTTTCAACTCTTAAAAATTTCGATTTTTCGCAGAAGTCGTCGCAGCTGTCAAAGTGGTGATTTTTGTAAAATGGTTCAAAAGCACAACCGTCTTTTGTATATAGAATGAATGGACGTGTGTTGACATGTGAATGTTTTTCCCTGTTGGCACCGAGCACGGGATTCAAGCAGTTGGTCGGGCAGCTGCTGTCTTCTACCGCAGCATCCTGCAAATCGTTGATGAAATGTACGACATCACAAACGCAAGTACGGGAATATTCATGGGATTTACTGCTCATTCATTTTTCAACTCCTTCAATGGTTTAGTTTCAGTACACTATAGAATATTGTCTCGGTGCTTTTTTTGTTACGAATGTCCCCGCGTTTTTGCAAAAATAGGCAAACAACTTGCATAGGGAATTTTGTACCCGGGGAAGGAGGCAGGAAATGGTTTCCTATTGGCTTGATTTCGTTCTGCTTGCACTGGCCAGTTTCAGACTGACGCGCTTGTTGGTTTATGATAAAATTACGGCCTTTTTACGAAAACCTTTTCATAAAGAAATAACCGAAATGGCGCCTGATGGAACAATCGAGGAATATATTGAAATCAAAGGAACAGGGATCAGAAAGTGGATTGGCGAATTATTAAGTTGCCACTGGTGCACCGGTGTCTGGTCCGCGGCCATCCTGTACGGGAGTTGGATGCTTTTTCCGCAAATCGGGTCGCCTATTGTCATGATCCTTGCAATTGCCGGCCTGGCGAGTATCCTCGAAACCGTTCTTTTGCGGATCATGGACGAATGAAGTGAACAACCGTGAAAATGCTGCATACGATAAAAAAGGAAGCGCGAATCCTGAGGAAAGGATGGTAAGATTATGGGCAAACCACGCATCAAAATTCCGGTCACCCCTTCATCCGTCCCGGCGTATACAAACAATCAGAAAAAAGTCAAAAAAGGCGGATGCGGCTGCGGCGGCAAAAAAACGCGATAAAACAAAAGCGGAAGGCAGGATTGCACTTCCGCTTTTGTTTTCCCTTTTTTCCAGGATGCGGCAAGAATTTCTAATTATAAAATCTGCGCTTGCGCGAAAAATAGAGAGGTAAAAGTTGAAAGCGCAGAGGGATGAGTATGAAAAAAATCATGTATGTTTTAGCTTCAGTATGTTTGCTCACCGGCTGCGGTTTTAACGGGCCGGAACACAAGGACAGCAAAATGGCCCTTGTGAAAAAAACACAACCGTCGCCGGTGAGACTCACGAACACCGGGAATAAGGCCGTTTCAGGACAATTGAAAAAAGATGTCCTTGGCTTTGACAGCATTTACGATGTGGCCATCATTGAAGGGCCAAAAGAAACATTGGTTGCCTACAAAGTCAGGCATCTGCACCGTTTTAAAATGAAGAAAATCGAAAAACAGCTCAACGCCTTTTTAAAGAAACGCTACCCCGGACGCAAATTTATTACTTCCAGCGACTATAAAATTTTCCTGGAAACCGTCCGCCTCAAGGAAGATATGGACGAGCACAAAATTTCAGCCGGCAAGGCAAAAAAACGTTTCAAAGACATCATCAAGCTGAAACAGGAATTAACATAGGAAAAGGGCTGAGATAATGGCAAACAAAAATCAAAACAAAACACCCGAACAAAAAGCGTATGATCAGTTCGAAAAAAAGCATGAGCTGAAAAGGCCGGTATTGAAAAACTGCATCCGTGCATTTTGGGTAGGCGGCTGTTTTTGTCTGGCTGGTCAGGCCCTTACTTACTTCTATATATACATGTTTAATTTCACCGAAAAAACGGCCGGCAACCCGACAACCGCGACAATGGTGTTTTTATCCATGCTGTTGACCGGCTTTGGCATTTATGACCATATCGGGCAGTACGCCGGTGCAGGGAGCGCGGTGCCGGTAACGGGCTTCGGGAACTCCGTTGTATCCGCTGCGATTGAACATCGGACGGAAGGCTATGTGCTCGGCGTCGGCGGAAATATTTTTAAACTTGCCGGCACCGTCATTGTATTTGGTGTGTTTTCCGCGTTTGTTGTCGTCCTGATCCGGACCGTCATCATGATGTGGGGGGGATCGTAATGCCCGCAAAATCGCAAACATGGACTTTCACGAACCGCCCGGCCATTCTTTCAACCGGTGTTGTCGGGGGCCCGTTTGAGAAAAAGGGGCAGATGGCAGACGATTTCGACCGGTTTTTTGAAGATTTGTGGATCGGCGAGGATTCGTATGAAAAAGCCCAGCGCAAACTGATCGAGGAAGCAGTTGGCATTGCCCTGAAAAAGCGAAACCTTAAGGAAACCGATATTCAGTTTTTTCTCGCTGGTGATTTGATTAACCAAATCACGCCGACAAGTTTTGCGGCAAGGACAAATGCGATTCCTTACCTGGGCCTTTTTAGCGCCTGTGCCACTTCGATGGAAAGCCTGGCGCTTGCCGCTTTCATCGTTAATCACGGTGGGGCGGAGAAAGTGCTGGCCGGGGCTTCGAGCCACAATGCAACAACAGAGAAGCAATTCCGTTATCCGACCGAATACGGCGGGCAGAAACCGCCGACCGCACAATGGACAGTGACGGGAGCGGGATTCGCGGTGGTCGGTACGGAAGAAAACGGGCCGGCGCCGCGGATTACGTCGGCCACGATCGGAAAAGTACTGGACCTTGGCATTTCCGATCCGTTTAATATGGGTGGTGCAATGGCGCCGGCTGCGGTCGATACGATTGAACAGCATCTCCGGGAAACCGGCCGTGATCCATCTTACTATGATTTGATTGTGACCGGCGATTTGGCGAAAATTGGCCGTTCCATCGCGCTCGATCTTTTCAAACAGAGGAATCTTGACATTCGCAGCGAACAGTTCCAGGATTGCGGCCTGATGGTATATGACAAGTCCCAGCCCGTGCAGGCCGGGGCAAGCGGGGCCGGATGTTCAGCGATTGTCTTGTACGGCCATTTGCTAAACGAAATGAAAAAAGGCCGTTACCAAAAAATCTTGCTCGTCGCAACCGGCGCACTATTGTCGCCTTTGTCTTATCAGCAGGGCGAAACCATTCCGTGCATCGCGCACGCCTGCGCCATCGAATATTTGTAAGAAAGGGTATTGCCTGGGTTGCGTTGCGGCACGAGTTGTTTGAGGCTATGCCATCAAATATTTGAAGAAAGGGTCATATGGTTGGGTTGCAGCACGGATTGAGCCTGAGCGATCGAGTATTTGCTTAGGTTGCGGCATGGATTGTTTGATCCTGCACCATCGAGTATTTGTAAGAAAGGAAGGATGCGTAATGCTTGCAATGTTTTTCTGGGCCTTTGTGATTGGCGGGCTGATTTGTGTAATTGGCCAGTTGCTGTTTGATGTCGCAAAATTATCGCCGGGGCATACGATGAGTGTCCTCGTTACGGCCGGCGCGATTTTATCGGGCCTCGGCCTTTATGAACCGCTTGTAAATTTTGCCGGTGCCGGGGCGACCATTCCGATTACAAGTTTTGGCAATTCGCTTGCAACTGGCGCCATGCAGGAAGTGCAAAGGCATGGCATTGTCGGGGTATTGACCGGCATGTTTGAAGTCACATCTTCCGGCATTTCGGCTGCGATTATTTTCGGATTTATCGGCTCGCTCCTCTTTAAGCCAAGAGGATAATGATGCCGTCCCTGACACACGCCTATACCGAATGCCTGCACCTTACATATTGTATAGTGTAATACAAGAAGTGAGGTGAAAAACATGTTTGGATACGGTTATGGCGGCGGCTGCGGCTATGGCGGTTACGGCGGTGGTTACGGCTACGGCAGCACATTTGTATTGATCGTTGTTTTGTTCATTCTGTTAATTATTGTCGGTGCAAGCTTCTGCTGACAAGTTGCGGGGAGGATTCCCCGCCTTTTTTTATAGCCGGAGAAAAAACGCTCGTACGAGGGGAACGGGCACAAAATGCGAGGCCGGGAATCGGCGAACTGTTCTTCATAGGGAACGATGACCGAGCCGCCTCTAATTGGACAAAAGCCCCAATACCCGAGCGTGTTTTGTCTAATTGGAAGATCCAATTAGACAAAAGGCCCTTGTCCGGCGAAAGCTTTGTCCAATTGGCGGGTCTAATTGGACAAAAGCCCCGGAACCCGAGCGTGTTTTGTCTAATTGGAAGATCCAATTAGACGCCCATGCTGCAGTGAACGCGCACCAACAGTAGAATGAAAATCAGCTGGCGCATATTTTTCAGGATAGACAAAAGTGAACCGTCAAATTGTCCTTCATCGGAGTAATGTTTTGTTTTGTCCTTTTAACGGCTTCAAAAAGACATTTCAGACCCAGTCGTGACTCCTTTTGTGCTTTTGGCGGCAGGTTCAAAAGGACATTTCGGATCCAGACGTAACGTGTTTTGTCCTTTTGACGGCTTCAAAAAGACATTTCGAGCCTGGATACAGCGTGTTTTGTCCTTTTGACGGCTTCAAAAGGACATTTCGAGCCCGGATGAAACGTGTTTTGTCCTTTTGGCAGGTTCAAAAAGACATTTTGGACCCGGAAGCAGCGTGTTTTGTCCTTTTGGCGGTTACAAAAGGACATTTCGGGCCCGGAAGCAGCGTGTTTTGTCCTTTTGGCAGGTTCAAAAAGACATTTCGAGCCCGGATGCAACATGTTTTGTCCTTTTGACGGCTTCAAAAGGACATTTCGGGCCCGGATACATCGTGTTTTGTCCTTTTGACGGCTTCAAAAGGACATTTCGGATCCAGACGTAACGTGTTTTGTCCTTTTGACGGCTTCAAAAAGACATTTCGAGCTCGGATGAAACGTGTTTTGTCCTTTTGGCAGGTTCAAAAGGACATTTCGGACCCAGACGTAACGTGTTTTGTCCTTTTGACGGCTTCAAAAGGACATTTCGAGCCCGGATGCATCGTGTTTTGTCCTTTTGGCAGGTTCAAAAAGGCATTTCGGGTCCAAATACAGCTTGTTTTTCCTTTTGGCAGCTTCAATGAAAGACAAACCCCAGGCCTGGCAAAGCCGAATTGTCCTTCATCGGAGTAATGAAAGACAAAACACTGGCCTGGCAAAGTCAAATTGTCTTTCATCGAGGTGATGAAAGACAAAACACCGGGCGGATAACGCCGAAATGTCCTTCATCGAGGTGATGAAGGACAAAACTCAGGTCGGGAAATGCAGAAATGTCCTTCATCAGGGTAATGAAGGACAAAACCCAGGCCGAAAAACGCCAAACTGTCCTTCACCAGGTTGATGAAAGACAAAACAAGTGCCATGAAACATCAAACTGTCCTTCATCAAAGCACTGGCTGTAAATCAAGCTTGTGCACCGGGAAAATGCACTTTTTTGCAATGTAAAATTCCGGCTAACACGTTTTCAATTGAAAATCCACTTTTGTACTGTCAATCCGGCTTCTTTTTTCATACGATAAAACAGCTTGAAGAGAGGAGCGACGAAGGTGGATCATCAGTTTTTCAAGAATATCGAAAAGAAGACAGGCGTTAATATGAATGACATTTTCCAGCTTGCAAATTCCCTGCAGAACGCGAATTTTAAAGATGAAAATACCGTCCGTGGCATCATCCAGCGCGTCTCGCAAATTGCAAACAAACGGGTACCGAAAGAGCTGGAAGATAAAATTGTTGAATCAATTGTCAAAGATGGAAAAAAGCTCGATTTTAACACGATCAACAAAATGATGAACAACGGAAAGTAACCAAAGCGGGCTTGCAAATCAGATGCAAGTCCGCATTTTTCTGTTTAAAATGAAAGAAGAGAGGGAAAAGAATATAGAAATCATTTAAAGGGGTGACTGCCATGAGTTTGATCGCTCCAATTCCAGACTATCAGGCAAGCCAGTACCGGCTTTATGACGGAATGTCCTTACGCCAGCTTGAAGTGGAAAAAGCAGATGCCGTTTCGAGGGCTTATCCTGTTAAGCGGCAAAACGGCGTCACGGGCGGAACAGAATACCATTTTAAAGCAAATGAACAACCGGGAAGAAAACCGGCAAAAAGCCGGATCATCGCAAAAATCACCGGCCTGGGGCAATATATTGATCTTTCGGTTTAAATCTTTCCCGCTGAAGTGTGAATTTTTTCACAAGATAAGCAGCAAGGTTGAAAAAGCGATTATATAAAATAAACAAAATTGGTGCAAAAAAATAAGGCCATTCTATAGACAAAGCGGCGAGACACAACTCCTTCTCGCCGCTTTGTCACGGATTCTGCAGCCCCAGTTTCCGGATGCTATTTGATCGTTTTCTCCATTGCTTTATGCGGAATGCCGGCATCGAGAAATTCACCGGAAACAACACGGTATCCGAGTTTTTCGTAAAAAGGAATCGCGTGTGTCTGTGCGTTTAATTTGCATTTTTGCACGCCTTGTTCTGCGGCATAATGTTCAATTGCCAGCATCAGTTCCCGGCCGGCCCCTTTCCCGCGCACGGACGGAAGGATGCAGATGCGTTCCACTTTCCCGTACCCGTCCACCATCCGAAAACGCCCGGCGCCTGAGGGTTTCCCTTCATCATCGTACAGCAGAAAATGCGTGCAGTCCTGTTCCAATGCGTCAATTTCTTCTTCAACCGGGACGTGCTGCTCTTCTACAAATACTTTTTTCCGGATTTGAAAAGCCGTCTCCAGTTGTTCTTCATTTTCTACAATTATTACGTCCACATTTGTTAGTCCTTTCCGAGATGATAGGTCTCATAAACGGTCCAAACCCCGTTTTCCAGCTGATATAAAAGATGGAACCGGTTTACCTTTTCTTCGTGGTCAATGCCAACCATTTCCAGCTGGCGGAACACATCGGCATGTTCCTCTTTAGACAACTCCTGGCCGATGGTAATATGCGGCACAAACGGGTACGGAGGCGGCCCGCCCGGCAGACGGTCCCTGAAATCTGCGAAAAGCCCTTCCAGTTCAGGCGTCGGTTCAACTTTAAAATAAATCGTATTGCTGACGGGTTCAAAAGATTTCACTTTTGTTACTTTCAACAAAAACGGGTTGTATTTTTTGGCAATTTCCTTCAGTTGCCCGCGAAAAACTTCCGCCTCTTCTTCGGATGCCTCGAACGCTGCTTTTAGCGTAATATGCGGCGGGATTAGCGCGTATTTCGGATCATAGCGCTTCCGGTAGGAGTTAACAAGGTCCTGAAGTTTTTTTGATGGAAAGACAACAAGCGCATAATTCATAAAATGGCCTCCTCTTTCTGGATATTAAGCCGTTATAATACAATTTTATCAGAAAAATTGCCGAAAATTAATCTTTTTTAAACAGGTACTTGAGGGCACGTGGCAAATCTTTTTGCCAGTACCTCCAAGAGTGATCACCGTCAAATTCGTCATAAAATCCGGGGACCCCTTTTTCTTCCAGAACTTGATGCAGGGTGCGGTTCGGTGTGATAAAATTCTGGATCTTGCCGTCAGTCGTTTTCACTTCCGTCTCGCCTTTTCCAGCAATATGGTAAATGTCCAGCAACTTTGGATCCGTACATTGTTTTGCGGCTTCCATCACTTTTTCATTCACGAGCGGCGACATTAATGCGGCTTTTCCAAATGTATGGGGGTACTTGAATGCCGCCATGAGCGAGACGGTTGCCGCCAGTGAGTCTCCCGCCAGTGCTCGGTCCGATGCCATTTGCGCAGTCGGAAACTCACGGTCAAGGAAAGGGACAAGTTCATGCGCCAAAAACCGGATATAAGCGCCATGTTGCTCGCCGTCAGGATGGTATTTCCGGCGCCTGTCCGGAATATCCGCATAAGGGATCCCGACAATAATCAAGTCTTCAATTTCGCCTTTTGCAAGCAGTTCATCCGCCGCACGTGCAATCCGGCCGAGCTGGAAGAAGTCTTTTCCGTCCTGGCATATGCATACGGCATATTTATAAAGCGGGGAAAAACGCGCCGGCAAGTATACCCAGAGATTGAGCGTTTCCCCGAGTTCCCTGCTTTCAAACGGGACATCTTTAATCGTGCCTCTTTCAATTTCCATATGTTGAAAACCTCCTTCTCAAGATGGGGGCTGCCTCGCCTTCCCGGAAAAAATGGCATTCAGGAAAAAATTTACACACCCCGCTGCCTGTAAATTCAGTTTACCAGCCCATGCGAAAAACATCCAGAATCCGGCAACGCTTGATATGGATAAACCAAGCACCTTTGATGAAGAGAGCTGATTACAGCATGGATAGATTTGGAAAAACGAAGACGTGAGGGAGATCCTAAATTTGAATGTGATATCCATCCGGATGGGAAAAACGGAGCTCATTTTATATGAAGAAAAATTCTCATTAATTTTTTGCCGAACCTGTCTGCATCCTTGCCAAATCTAGGAATTTTGCTTATTTAGCAAGCCCTACTTAAAAATTTTTATTGTTTTCCTTCATTCTCTTTTTCAACATTTCGCGTATAAGTCTTGTCGTTTCAATATCTTTCTGTCGTTCTTCTTCAGAAGCATAATGCTTAGTTCCGCTTACAATAGCAGTGAATTTACCATCGGATGTCATTCCTGGTGGTTCTGTCCATCGTTTGTCAGAAAATAGTTTTTTGCTGCTCATTTACATTTCCTCCAACTCAAACAAAATTTTACCGGATTGAAACTTTTGATTTAAGATTTTAAATTGACTCTCTTAAATAATACTTTGGCCTCCTGATCATTAATTCCTTTCAAATCTCTACCGATTGGGCAGCATCATTCTATCCTTCAAAGATATATATTCTTTAAAAGTAATTTTGGTTTTTAATATGTCGTTGGAATCCATGGAATGGATCATAATATTCCAACGACAAATTCTATTTATTGTTTTTATGGCGTTCTTTTAGCATTTTCAAAAATTCTTTTCGAATCTTCTTACCTTCTTCGATATCTCTTTGTCTTTCTTCTTCTGATGCATAATGTTTGGTTCCTATGGAAATAGCGCTGATTTCCTCATCTTCTGTTATTCCAATTGGATCCGTCCAACGACGGTCGGAATATGGTTTATTATTTTTATCCATAGGATTTCCTCCAATTCGAATATAACTCTACCATTCATAAATTGACTGGATAAGCTTTTATAAGCTGTATTACGTTTAAATAATACTTCTTGCTCCTCGTCATTAAATCCTTCTAAATCATGACCATTTTTATAAGGTGAGATTGACCGATTACGTTATAATCATTCCTCTGCTTTTTGGTTGCAGCACCTTTTATTTCACGATTGTTTTTTAACGCCTTCAAACATAAAGACTCTTTTTAACGCCTTGCTCAGGGCGAGATAAAGAGAGTCCGCATCCCCATTCCGCCAAAATAAAAAGCAACCTGATTAGAGGAAATATCTTGCTGTCAATTCGGTTTATTTAGGGGACACATCAGTTATTTTTTCAATGTCACTTTTTCTAACGGGTATCGTCCATCATTTTCTGGTATTCCACCCTCAATAAGATAAAATCTTTTTGAGCCGTTTTTAAAAACTTCAAAAATCCATCTTTTAACCCCCACATCCAATTTTTGGGGACTCATTTATCAACCCCCCTTGCTACAGCGACGTTAGGCATGGCTGCGGGGACAATACAGGAGTTGTGCGTCCACTTGGTCTGTCAAATCCATAAAATGCCAAATTCTAATTCGTTCAGCAAGCCCTATTTAGCTGCAGGAATATGTAATACCCGGCCGCATGCTGAGGAGAATCCTCCAAAAAGCCAGGGACGCTGTTTTCCACAAAAAATGGAAACGGCAATCCGGCGCGCATTTTTTTCGGAAGCGGACGCATATTAAAAGAAAGGAGGCGATCCGTGTGAAATGGAATGAACAAGCGGCACCCAATAACCATCAGGCGTCCGCTGATTTGCTTGCGGCTCAAAGTGATGAGACAGAATTTCAATACGAAGAACTTTCAGACGGCGGTGAGCGGAATAAAGTGATACAAGAACAGAAAAAACGCCGTACGCACTTGTAATAGAGGTGGGGCGCCATGGAAATCAAAATCGGACAAGTATATAAAGAAAAGCAGCATGAAACACTTGCCATGGTGGTCGCAGTCCAAAACGAAAGCATTATGCTCGGCACCGGCAATCTGGTATCGCCGAAAACGATTGAAGACCGCTAAGTTCTTGTCCGGGATACCGAATAACGGTGCCCCGGACTATTTTTTTGCAGCAATCTTAAAAATATAGCCTACAATGGCATATCCGGTTAACAGACAAAATGAAAAAATCAGAGTCGGGATAAAGATCGCAACAGCCCCTTTTTCTGGAAGATAGTAGGCAAATATGTGGGAGATCAATTGATTAATAAAATAAGCCAGTACGAGCTCCCTTCGTTTTATTTTATATAGCGGACATGAAGACAAGGTCATCCATTTGTATGATAATGAGCCGACAACAAAGTAGCAAAAAATAAAAAAACCGGCAAAAGCCGGTTTTTAAGGGGGTATTGCTAGACAACAAAAAGGGGGGGTTGTCTAGTTGGTATAGGGTTTTGTAACTTGTCCTTGCTACAGGTATAATAGTACGGGTTTTTTCCTAAAAGATCATGAAAGAAAAATAAGTTTTTGATGAGAATTGTCGATTTTTGTTGAAACTCTACTTCTTGTCTTGTTCGGGCAGCATCGTTGCTGTCTGCAGCCCGCGCCTTGTATTTTTCCACGATCTGCGCGATTTCTCCTTTATCTCCTTTTGCATTCATCATTTCAAACCATCCGTTTAACCCTTCAGAAATTCTTTTATCATCGTTTTTCATGGCTTGCCTTCTTTCCTCTTTTCCAAATATTTTTTGATTTCGGGCCGGCAAATCAGGGCTGCGATGGCGGGCGGCACAGCAAACATAAAAAATACAAAGTATAACGTGTTCATCACATGGAGATAAAACCAGGTTTCCAAATCGTCCACCCCCGGGTTTGCTTCTATGTATATTTTTTCGCCCGGCCTTTTTCTTATACCGTATAAATTGGTTTTAACCTGTAAATCCTATAAGGAAAAAGAAGGGAGACGCCACAAATGTTCAAGCGCCTGTTAGATTTGTTCAAACTGGACACAACAGGGGACTGGGAAGATTGGGACCTGGACGATGAAAATTTGGAAGACGACTGGGATGAAGAGGACGATGAGGAGATGTAAAGCAGACTTACGGGCCGGGGCATCAAGATTGCGCCGGCTTTAATGCGAAAAAAAAACCGGCACAATGCCGGTTGGTAAGGGGAGTTTTTTCTAGACATTAAGGGGGGTATCTAGAAACTTAAGGGTTTGTTGCTTTTTCCTTGCTACACCTAAAATATAACCCTCTTACACTAAAAAGTCATGAAGAAAAAATGAGAAAAAAATGAGAAACAAATTTGTCACATTTTATGCGGGTTCCGATATATAAACACTTAACTCAATTGAAGAAAACGGTATACTAGAATGAGAGATATTTACCTCTCCATTATGAACGGAGAGGCCATTCAAACCAATTTTATTGAGGGGGAATCACCATGCTTTTTGGCGGAGTGGAAGCAGGCGGTACAAAATTTGTTTGTGCAACGGGAGATGAAACAGGGAAAATTCAGGAAAGGGTTGAGTTCCCGACGCGCGATCCGGAAGAAACGGTGAAAGATGTAATCGCGTTTTTTTCACAGTTCGAGACAAAAGCAATCGGCATTGCCTCATTTGGGCCGATTGACGTCAATCCGGAAAGTGATACATATGGATACATTACAACAACACCGAAAACGGCCTGGCAAAATTATCCCATTAAGCAAACGATAGAGAAAGCATTGGGCGTTCCGGCCGGTTTTACGACAGATGTGAACGGGGCGGCGCTCGGGGAGTCGGTGCTTGGCGCGGCCAAAGGGCTAGACAGCTGCCTGTACATCACGGTCGGTACCGGTATCGGAGCTGGAGCCGTTGTAAAAGGCAATCTCCTTGAAGGATGGTCGCACCCGGAAATGGGGCATATTCTTTTGCGCCGCCACCCGGATGATCATTTTGAAGGGGCATGCCCTTTCCATCATGACTGCCTCGAAGGACTCGCAGCCGGGCCGGCAATCGAAGCGCGGTGGGGGCAGAAAGGAAAAGAACTCTCGGACCGTCCGGAAGTCTGGGAAATGGAGGCAGATTATCTGGCACAGGCGCTCATGCAATACATTCTAATTGTGTCGCCGAAAAAAATCATCATGGGCGGCGGCGTGATGCACCAACAGCAATTGTTCCCGCTGATACACAAAAAACTGACCGAGCTGATCAACGGTTATATCAAGCTGCCTGAACCGCTGTCCGAATATATTACGTCCCCGGGCCTTGGCAACGACGCCGGCATTACAGGGGCGATTTTGCTCGGAAAACAGGCATATGAAACAGGTAAATTATAAAACAAAATTTAGCTGAGTGCTGGCTGCTTCTCCGATTTTTCGATTTAAATCGGCATAAATCGAGGGAGTGGCTGGCGTTTTTTTATGTATATTTTCTTCATAAAGACGATGAAGTTTTATTTGGAGCCTGCATAAAGACTGAATCAAAAACTTTTGCCAGGTCCCTGTTCTGTTCGTGCCGCGCTACCAAAAAATAAATCTGAAAACCTAACAATACGGTGAGGTAGCTGAAACCTAGAGTTTCTCGACCGGAAAGAATGAATAAGTTATAATAAATATGATTCTGAATTTTCGTCTAATACAGGGGGAGTCTTTTTGATAAAGAAACGGAAATATGTGTTAACTTTTGTTTTACTGCTATTGCTGGCTGCAGGGATCTATGCCTTTGCTTTCCGGCAATCTGCAAAGTTTTTTGGTTTTCCTATTCCTGTAAGCGCAAAGCTTGTAAAGGATAAACAGTCCGTAGAAATGTATAAATGGTGGGAAGCAAGTGAAGTGAACGGGCTCCCCTATGTTTATCGGAAGGAAATCCAGTGGTGCGGATGGAAGCAAATTGACCGGGAAGGTGCTATGACCATCTATGAAAAAAATGGGAAAAAAGTGTCTGTCATTTCATTTGATAATACTTTTTCTGTCGCAGAAGAAGACTAATCGAAGCTACCTTCTAGTCTTTCTGCAAGGCAAGAGAAGTACCTTGGTTCTTACCCGATATTACCCAAAGTTTGGGGGAATTTTTCAATTTTAACTTCTATTTAACTTTCACAACTTAGGTTCATCTTTAAAGTTGGAAGATGAATAGTGATAGGATATAATATTTGTGAGCGCATTCACGAATACTTGAAAGCGCATTCAGAAAGGAGAGGGGATTATGGCAAAACTGGATGGAAAAGTTGCGGTTGTAACAGGCGCTGCCTCTGGTATGGGCAAGGCGATTGCAGCGCTTTACGCAAAAGAAGGAGCAAAAGTGGTGGCATCCGACCTCAATTTGGAAGGTGTGCAGCAGACGGTTGCTGAAATAGAAGCTGCAGGAGGCAAAGCTCTGGCAGTCCAGGCCAATGTGGCGAGCGAAGAAGATGTGCAACATTTGATTGATACCGCCGTGAAAGAGTATGGAACACTCGATATTCTTGTCAATAATGCGGGGATCATGGATAATATGGTGCCGGCTGGGGATCTGACAGACGCCCTGTGGGAAAAAGTGTTTGCTGTCAACACAACCGGGCCGATGCGCACGATCCGGAAGTCACTCCCGATCTTTATTGAAAAAGGAAACGGCGTCATTGTCAATGTTGCTTCTGTCGGCGGGCTGAACGGATCGCGGGCTGGCGCCGCTTATACGGCGTCCAAACATGCGGTGATCGGGTTGACAAAAAACGTCGGTTTTCAATATGCACTGAAAGGCATCCGCTGCAATGCGATTGCGCCAGGCGGGGTGGAAACGAATATCGGCACAACCATGAGCGAGCCAAATGCTTTCGGGCTTGAGCGGGCAATGTCCGGGTCGGCAATCAACCCGAGGAGCGGAAAACCCGAAGAAATTGCGACTATCGCCCTGTTCCTTGCTTCAGACGATGCTTCCTTCGTAAATGGTGCCGTGATTACGGCAGATGCTGGGTGGACGGCTTATTAATTTCAAAAAAGCGGCGGGAAAATATAGAAAAACCCGCTGCTTTTTTTGAAAACACTGTTTGGCAAATGTACAAAGCCAGCTATATAAAAATGAACTTAAATTTTTCGCACCAAAATCAGCTGAACATTGCTTCTGGCTATACATAAAGAAGTAGTAATATTAGTTCAACTTATATATAAAATGAACTTCAGTTTGCATCAAGCCCGGGCACCAATTTGCATGATGATGAGCGGTAATTTTTCTTTATATGACTGAAAATTTATAAAAACTCATCCATCAAATGGGTAGTAACAAGTCATTGAAAAAGCTGCTTTTTTAAAATGTATGGATCATCAGGGGAAATTTCCTGCAGACTTTTGAAACTTTTCCTGCCGGTTTGCGTAAGTACGAACAAAGGAGGGGAAATCATGTCCTTGGTGTTGGAACATGTGACGAAAAAATTTGGCGCGTTTACAGCGGTAAACGATTTGTCGTTAATGATCCCGGAAAAGGAGCTGTTCGGGTTTTTAGGGGCAAACGGAGCAGGAAAAACGACGACTTTCCGGATGATCCTTGGTCTATTAAAGCCGAATGAAGGAAACATCTCCTGGAACGGGCGCAAAATGGATTACACATTGAGCCCAGAAATCGGGTATCTGCCGGAAGAACGCGGGCTGTATCCAAAATTAAAAGTAAAAGACCAGCTTGTTTATCTTGCACGGCTGCGCGGGATGGGCAAGCAGGATGCGGTGAAAGAACTAAAATACTGGCTTGGCCGTTTTCATGTCGAAGAATATTTGGATAAACGGGTGGAAGAACTGTCAAAAGGAAACCAGCAGAAGATCCAGTTTATCGCTGCTGTTCTACATAAGCCGAAGCTGCTGATTTTAGATGAGCCCTTCAGCGGCCTTGACCCGGTCAATGTGGAAACGTTAAAAACAGCGGTCGCAGAACTGCGGGATCAGGGCGCGACCATTGTGTTTTCAAGCCACCGGATGGAACATGTTGAAGAACTTTGCGAGCATTTGTGCATTATGCATCATGGCAGCCCGGTTGTGCATGGTGAACTGAGAGAGGTCAAACGTGCATTTGGGAAACAAAATGTCGTGATCCATGCTGATTTTGATCTGGCATTTTTACGTGCCTTCCCGGGTGTCATACGATTTAAGAAAACGGCGCTCGGGGCAGAGCTGCAAATTGACCGGATGGAAGCGGCGCAAAAAATTTTGAATGAAATCAACGGAAAAGGTTTCATCCGCAAGTTTGCGCTTGAAGAACCATCTCTAAACGATATTTTCATAGAAAAGGTGGGGGCTTCCTATGAATAGGTTCGGCATTTTAATCGGCCATGCCTACATGTCAAAACTAAAAACAAAATCCTTTGTGATCACGACGGCTATTTTGCTCGTTGCTGTTCTTCTGATGGGGAACATAAACCGGATGATCGATATGTTTGCCGGCAGCAAGCAGAAAAAGGTTGCGGTTCTGGATGAAACGAACACGCTGTACGGGCCGCTTAAGCAGCAATTAAAAACCGTTGATAAAGATATCCGGCTTGTGCAGGCCAAAAAAAGCGAAAGTGCGTTGCGGAAAGAAGTATTAAAGGAAAAATATGAAGGGTATGTTGTTTTATCGCTTGATGCAGCCGGCATGCCGAAAGCGGTCTATAAAGCCCCGAATCTTGCCGATACCGGGACTACGGACAGTTTGGAGCAGGCACTGCAGGCTGTAAAAAGCAATATGGCGGCAGGAAAACTGAAGCTTTCGCCTGCCGAGCTTTCACTTTTAAACAGTCCCGCATCCTTTAAGAGCGTAAATCTGGAGCGGGCTGCAAAATCTGAAGCAGAACTGGCGCAGGCGAGGGGGCTTGTTTATATTTTGCTGTTTGCGATTTATTTTGCGGTCATTTTTTATGCCAGTGCAGTCGGAATGGAAGTGGCGACTGAAAAAGCTTCCCGGGTAATGGAAATCTTAATTTCGAGCGTCCCGCCTGTGCAACAGATGTTTGCCAAAATCATCAGCGGCGCCCTGCTCGGTTTGACACAGATGGCGGTGCTTCTTGTTGCAGCTTATGCGACCATCAAACAAAATATCAATCACTTGACGGGCGGCTTTTTTTCTGTGTTTGGATTTTCGGATATAAAGGTGTCAACGATTGTGTACGCTGTGGTGTTTTTCCTGCTCGGGTATTTGCTGTATGCCACTTTGGCGGCTTTTCTCGGCTCGCTTGTCAGCCGGATTGAAGATGCCCAGCAGATGATGATGCCGATGACGTTTCTTGTCATGATTGGGTTCTTCCTTGCGATGGCCGGGCTTGGAAATCCTTCTGCCAGCTATATTACCGTTCTGTCGTACATTCCGTTTTTTACACCGATGCTGATGTTTTTGCGGGTGGGCATGCTCGACTTGCCGGTGTGGGCCGGGCTTTCGGGCGTTGCGGTCATGGTTGTCACGATTGTGTTCATGGCGATAGCAGGTGCGCGCATCTACCGCGGCGGTGTGCTGCTTTACGGCAAAAGCAATTCGTTGAAAAACATTCTGAAGGCGCTGCAAATGTCAAAAGAAGGCTAACCCTGCCGTTTGAATTCTCCCCTCGATGGGTAAACTGAATGTAACTGAAAGTCCGTGCAGAGGGGAGCGTTTTATTTTGAAATCAAAAAGAGTCGTCTTTGGTACCATTGTGCTTTTTCTTATCGTCGTGGTGCTTGCCGGTTACTTTATTTGGTTCAGCAAATAAAGCCGTATTACATAGATGAGCGATAAAGGTCCGGGCTGCCCAAAATTTTTTATGACTCGGCGGCAAGGATTGCGTGTTGAAAGACAAGATACGCACCGGAACGAACAGGCGCTTCTGCTTGTGCTAAGGCCCCATCCGGATGTGTATGCAACTCTTTAAAGACGTACGGAAACGTCCGTGAATTTGGGTGAATTTTCCGAAAACAGAACGCTCACAGCCATGCTGCGAAATAGGAAGACGGGAGCGGTTTATCTCTGCGAATGGCGATTTTGATGCAGCTGAATTTGCGTAAATCATTCCGACTGCCCCGGATGCTAAATTGAAGAAAGCGGATTTCCCATTTGCAGGAAGTCCGCTTTTGCCTGTTAAATGCTCTTTTTCATCCCGCATCTCCGGCATTCACGCAAAAACACGCCATGTTTGACCGATGACTTGAAGTGGCTGTAACCACAATTGTCACAGCGGCCCGGATGGACGTCGGGCATTTCTTTATAATCATAAACAATACTTGTATCATAACCTTTTGTTTCATAATCCTTTTCTTCACTCATCTGCCATCACCCCGTTTGAGTCTTTCTCGTAAAACAGCATACCATAATTTCGAAAAACGTGTGAAAGAAGCGGACGAAAAACCCTTCCTCACCGCACAGCGGAAATGCAAAGGAAAAATCACCGAACCGTGTCCCGTTTCAGAAAGGCATGCTTTTCCAAAACGCAAAATTGTCTTATCTGATTGAAAAAGGCGTATAATAAAAAAGAACTTACTGGAAAGGAAGATTTAAATGGCAAAAGAAATTACACGGGAAATGGCGGAGCGGTTTTCCCAGCAAATCCGCGAACTGCCGCAAAACAAAGTGATTCAAAATGCAATGATGAAAAACGGATTGAAGGCCGCAACAATCAACAATGATGCTGTTGTTTCTATGAATCACGTATTCTCCCACGAAATTGAAACGGGGAAAGTGTCAAATCAGAAACAAAGCGGGCGCTGCTGGATGTTTGCCGCCTTAAATACGTTTACGCATAAGTTAAATGCCAAATTCAGATTGAAAGACTTTGAGCTTTCGCAGAACTATACGAATTTCTGGGACAAATTTGAAAAATCCAATTACTTCCTGGAAACGATGATTGAAACCGCAGACGAACCTGTAGAAGGAAGGCTCATTTCCTGGCTGCTTGAAACCCCGCAGCAGGACGGCGGGCAGTGGGATATGCTCGTCGCGCTTATTAAAAAATACGGCGTTGTGCCAAAACAGGTTATGCCGGAAACGTATAACAGCAGCAACTCGCGCGAACTCAATTCGCTTTTAAATGCCAAGCTCCGCGAAGATGCGGTGAAACTGAGAAAAATGCACGCAGCAGGACAGCCGGAAGAAGAATTGCGACAGGCGAAAGAAGGCATGCTTGCAGAAATTTACAAATTGCTTGCTTTTGCACTCGGTGAGCCGCCGAAGACATTTGATTTTGAATTCCGCGATACCGACAAACTGTTCCATCGCGAGCAAAACATCACACCACAGGCATTTTTTGAGAAATACGTCGGATTTGATCTTGACCAATACATCAGTATTATCAATGCGCCAACAAGCGACAAACCATACGGCAAAACGTATACGGTGCAGTATTTGGGCAATGTGGTTGGCGGCAAACCGGTCAAATATTTAAATGTCGATATTGAAACCTTCAAATCGCTGGCCGTAAAACAGCTGAAGGATAACCGCAGCGTCTGGTTCGGCTGTGATGTTGCCGCATCCTCAGACCGGAATGAAGGCATCATGGATACCAGCCTCTTCGATTTGGAAAAAGCTTTCGGATTTTCGTTCGGCATGACGAAAGCGGAACGGCTCGATTATAAAGACAGCATAATGACGCACGCAATGGTATTGACCGGTGTCAACCTCGTTGACGGCAAACCGGACAGATGGAAAGTGGAAAACAGTTGGGGTGAAAAAGTGGGCAAAGACGGTTATTTTGTCATGAGTGACGCCTGGATGGATGAATATACGTACCAAATCGTCATTGACAAAAAATATTTGCCAGAGGATTTGCAAAAAGCATGGGAACAAGATCCGATTGTCCTGAAACCTTGGGATCCAATGGGTTCTCTTGCCTGGATGCATTAAACAAAAGGCGCGGTTGACATCAGCCGCGCTTTTTAAGTAGGGCTTGCTGAGGTTTCTTACGTAGACGCCCTCTACGTTAAGGAAGGCCGTCATTTTTCCGTGCTTCCTTAACATAGACGGGCTCTAAGTTAAGGAAGGCCGTCAATTTTTCCTGCTTTCTTAACATAGACGAGCTCTAAGTTAAGGAAGGCCTTCGTTTTTTCCTGCTTCCTTAACATAGACGCCCTCTATGTGAAGGAACACTGTCAATTTTCCGCGCTTTCTTAACGTAGACGCCCTCTATGTGAAGGAAGACCCTCAATTTTCCACGCTTTCTTAACGTAGACGAGCTCAATCTGAAGGAAGAACCCAAAGTATGTAAAATGCCCCGGAAACGGACCCGCCCCAAAATGGAAGGCAGCCTCCTCTAAATTTTTTAAAAAATACAAAATATTTCCCTGGAAAGCTACTGAAAACGGCAGTTCTAATATTGAAAAATTTTCCCCAGCCTTGTAAAATGGAAAAAAGGAGTTGCAATTGAATGAAATATAAAAATAGTTCGGACTTGATCATGCGATGAAAAAAAACAATGATATTATACGAGTGTTAAAGCATTCCCCCGACTATAGAAAGTTATTGGCAACGACTACCGTTACAGGGTTAACAACCTGGGGTTCCTTTATTTCAATGCTCGTCCTTTTAGGGAAAATAACGGATAATGGATTGCAGTTAGGGACGCTGTGGGCTGTAAGCGGTTTAGTGCCGATTGCGATGAGTTTTATATTAGGCGGGCTCATCGACAGAATGGATACCAAGAAAATCATTGTAGTATCTGAACTGCTGAAATCTCCGCTATATGCCCTTTTTATACTTGTGCCCGTGTTCGACGGTTGGGCAGCTTGGATTTTTTTCTTTGTGATCAGGTTTTTTATCGGCGTTCTCTCATCCTTGACTGCCGTTGCGAGACAAACCATTATTCCGGAAATCATGGAAGAAGAAGACTTGATCATCGCGAATTCATTAAACTTTTCTTTGAACAGTTTGATTCGCTTAATCGGTGCAGCTTCCGGCGGGGTTTTGGTAACATTGCTCAATCTAAATGTCTTCTGGATCTTAACATCTTTATCTTTTATTTATGCCGGCATCACCATGTGGACATTGAATTTAAAAAACTCCCAAATAAAGCCAAAGGAAAGAAACTTTCTCAGCGAACTAAAGATTGGCTTATCCGTGGTAAAAAAACAAATTTACATTAGATATGTATTGCTTTTTGCCTTAACAGGGGGCTTAATTGCCGGGTCTTTTAACCTGATGATTCAACAAATGGTAAACCATATTTATCATGTTCCCCCTATCGGCATTAGCATGTTATACGTTGGTGAAGGTTTGACTTCTGTCATTTTGGGTCTTTGGATTGCCAATAATAAAATTTTTTTCAAAAATATTCACCGGTATGGCTATAGTTATATCTTAATGGGATTAACCTGGGCTGTGTTTGGGCTTTCCAATAATTTGTTTGAAGGCACTTTCATTATGGTCTTACATGCATTTGTCGGCGGATTCATTGTCCCATTCGAACGACATGTGATGCAAACACATGTTGAAAGCAATCTTAGAGGGAGAGTTTTTGGGCTTTGGAATACTTGCAGCATGGTTTCCGTGCAATTTGGCGCTTTTTTGACAGGGATTATCATTCAGTATCTTGGGTTGAGGTCTGTAACGCCACTTGCTGCTTTACTGGAGATCGTGCTCGGGATTGTGTTTTTCTTTCGATTTAGAGGGAAAAAATTAGCATTTACGAATCAAGAAAGCTTCACTTCTTCATCCTAAACACCAGCCGGAAAAATAACGGAACGGCCCGGCTATAAAACTGGTGTGATGCACGAATGATGCTCAGTAAGTCCCATTAACGACAACCGGCAAAAAACTGCCGGGTGAAAAAGGGGAGGGGAAGCGGAGTAGTTAACATGTTTAATTTCAATCCCGGTTTTTAAAAGGCGAAACATTTCCCCGAAAAGGATTCGACCCCGGATGGATGAAAAAGGGGAGGTATCAGGAAACGGGACAGTTATCATGTTCCGATTTTTAAAAGGCGAAAATTTTCACGGGAAGGATTCGATTCCGGATGGATGAAAAAGGGATACATCAGGAAGCGGAGCAGTTATCATGTTTAATCTCAATTCTGATTTTAAAAATGCGAAACATCTCCCTGATAAGGATTCGACCCTGAAATTTTTTACCGAGATTGTAAATATATTGGTATTTTGGGCGGCACCCTGTAAAATAGAAGAAAGAAAGGAGTTGCAAATATGAAATATAAGAATACTTGGGATCTGGATGCCGTGATTCCGGGCGGCACAAAATCGCCGGAACTGCAGGAAAAACTGCGCGGGTTGAAAGAAGAAATCGGGCAATACAAAAGCCGGCTCGACGGATGGGCATTTTCAAAAGACCCGTCTCCGGAGCCGTTTAAGGCCATCCTGAAAAAACAGGAAGAGATCGAAAAAGGGCTCAGCCAGTCTGCGACATTTGTGCAAATGTGGCATGATGCCTACATGGATGATGACTATGCAAATGTTGTAATGGGACAAATCATGGATTTGTACAGTGAAATGCAAAAGCTCGGAACCACTTTCCAGAAAAAACTGGTGGCCATCCCGGACGAAGACTGGAAAAAGTTTTTACAGGACAAGGAATTGAGCGAAGTCTCCTTTGCCCTCAATGAAACGCGCGATGAAGGAAAACGGCTCTTGTCGGAAGAAGAGGAAAAGCTGATTGCCGATCTCAACCAGGACGGCTTGGCCGGCTGGAGCAGACTGTATGACACAGCCGTTTCGACTATGACCATCCCGTTTACGGACAAAGAAGGCAAGACGGTATCCTTATCCGTCGGCCAGGCGATGAACCGGATGTATGCCGACCCGGATCCGGAAGTGCGCAAACAGCTGTTTGAAAATTGGGAAGCGGCATGGGAAAAATATGCGCCGGTTTTTGCCGACACGCTCAACCACTTGGACGGTTACCGGATTACGCTGCAAAAAGCCCATGGCAGGAAGTCTTTTCTGGAAGAGCCGCTTGAATACAACCGGATGTCTGAAGACACGCTTCAAGCGATGTGGAAAGCCGTTTCTGAAAATAAGCAGCCGTTTGTCGACTTTCTCAATCAAAAAGCAAAAATTTTCGGGATGGAAAAACTCGGCTGGCAGGATGTTGATGCGCCGGTTGCACTCGGCGATATGAAACCGGCGCGATTTACATATGATGAAGCGTGCGATTTTGTCATCCAACATTTTGCTTCTTTCGGGCCGAAACTGTCTGCATTTGCGAAACACGCCCTTGAAAACCGCTGGGTAGAGGCGGAAGACCGGCCGAATAAACGCCCTGGCGGCTATTGTACCAGTCTGCCGGAGTTTGAAGAGTCGCGGATTTTTATGACATTTACCGGCTCCACAAACGATGCAAGCACGTTGGCGCACGAACTCGGCCACGCATTTCACAGCCATGTCATGCGCGATTTGCCGCGTTTGAACCGCGAATATGCGATGAACGTGGCCGAAACAGCGAGCACCTTTGCAGAAACGATCATCGGCAATGCGACTGTTGCCAATGCAAAGTCAAAGGAAGAAAAGGTTTCTTTATTAAATGCAAAGCTTGAAAATGCAACGGCTATGTTTTTAAACATCCATGCCCGATTCCTGTTTGAAAAAAGTTTTTACGAAGAGCGTTCAAAAGGCATTGTGTCCGAACAAAGGCTCAATGAACTGATGGAAAAGGCGCAAAAAGAAGCATATGCTGACAGCTTGTCCGGCTACCACCCGCATTTCTGGTGTAGCAAGCTCCACTTCTTTATTGACGATGTGCCGTTCTACAATTTTCCATACACATTCGGTTATTTATTCAGCCTTGGCATTTACGCCGAATTTTTGAAAAATCCGGATGGCTTTGAAGACAAATATATTGCCCTTTTGCGCGATACCGGACGAATGAAAGTGGAGGATCTTGCTAAAAAACATCTTGGCGTTGACCTGACAAAACCGGACTTCTGGGCAGCCGGCATTGACATTATGGCAGAAGATGCCCGGGAATTTATTCGGCTTTCGGACGAATTGCTCGGCAAGTAAAGGCGCAAGCCAAGAAAAACCGCACAGTTGGAAAAACTGTGCGGTTTTTTAATACGGGGCATGGTATCATATATCCAAAAAAGCGGAGGGGATTTTATGGACGAAATGCTGCAGCAAATACTGGCTGAACTGAAAAGCCTGAAAAGCGATGTGGCAGGGATCAAAGATGGGCAGGAGCGATTGGAAAAAGATGTCGCATGGTTAAAAACCGATGTTAACGGTCTTAAGGAAGGCCAGGAACGGCTGGAAAAAGATGTAACAAGATTGAAAACAGACATAACTGGTCTTAAAGATGGGCAGGAGCGATTGGAAAAAGATGTCGCATGGTTAAAAACCGATGTTGCCGGTCTCAAAGAAGACCAGGATCGGCTGGAAACAAAAATGGACAATCTTGCTCTCGAACTGCGCAATAGCTATAAATATACAAAGGAAAAGATGGAAGAACACAGAAATGTTCTTGAGAACACCGCAAGAGAATTGAAAATTGCTAAAATTGATATCGACTATCTCAGCAGTAAAACCGAGATACATGATACAAAAATCAACCGGATTCTCAGCAACATCAAAGCATAAAAAGTATCCGTCGAATCGTGCGGATGCTTTTTTTAATGGGAAAAAGTTGGTTTTTCACAGATCCCGCTGCAGCCGGGGAAAAAACATGTTTTTTCTAAAATGAGATGGGTACGATAAAAAAGAGGGAGGTGTTAACCATGGCAGTAATTGGTGTAGAAGAGGCTTTGACAAATGTCCAAGAAGCCCTGCGCGATAAAGGATATGAAGTGAAAACCATTCAGAACGAATCTGATGTACAGGGTTGTGACTGCTGTGTTGTAACCGGCAGCGAGATGAACGCAATGGGAATCAATGACACGATGACGAAGGCGCCTGTCATTGATGCAAAAGGCATGTCTGCTGAAGATATTGTAAAAGAAGTGGCGAGCAGAATGTAAAAGGCCGGGGTTGTCCCGGCCTTTTACACGTGCAAAAAGCGTCCGCTTCCGGCACTTTTTATTTTTTATTGTTCTGCGATCCGCCCGTCACATTGTTGACTGCATTTGAAGTTGCATCTACAGCATTCATCGCCACATCTTCCGTCGTTTCCAGCCCCTTATGGACAGCGTGAAAAGCGGCACCTGCCGTATTTTTTACATCTTCCGCAATGTTATTTTTGTTTTGCTGGTTGTTGTTCTTCTGATTTGCCACAAAATCACCTCCTGACAGCCAATAGCATATGTATCCGGGAAGGTTTTATACAGCCGGCTGTCCAAATGGTGACGGATGGTCTTTTTCTGTAAAAGGAAAAGCGGCAAGAACATTGCCGTGTGCACCAAAACGAGACAAGAAGCGTACCGGGCTTTCTCCCATCTTCTTCAAACCGCCTTTTCATTCGTTGACGAAATATTTCATGTCTTGGTAAAATAGTAAAAGATAACGCTTACAAAATACATCACGCAGATGGGGAGGAACTCGAGTGAAGACGGTCACAGAAGGGGCATTATTATGGCAGCCGTCAGGGGAGCGGATTGAAAAGGCAGGGGTTACCCGTTACCGTAAATGGTTGGAAAAAGAATACGGTTTGACATTTCAGCACCACCAGGATCTTTGGAAATGGTCCGTGGACCAGCTGGAACCGTTTTGGAAAAGCATTTGGGAATACTGTGGTGTCATTTCCCATACGCCGTATGAACAAGTCTTGAAATCGAGGACAATGCCTGGCGCCAAATGGTTCACCGGGTCTACGCTTAACTACGCCGAGCACGTTTTCCGCAACAGCAGAAAGCACAAGCCTGCGCTCATTTTCCAATCGGAAACCGTCCGCCAAAGGAAAGTTAGCTGGCAGGAATTGAAGGAAAAAACAGCACAGACGGCGCAGTACTTGAAAAAACTTGGTGTCCAAAAAGGGGACCGGGTGGTGGCATATATGCCAAGTATGCCGGAAACGGTGATCGCTTTCCTGGCATGTGCCTCCATTGGCGCGGTCTGGTCGTCGTGTTCCCCGGACTTTGGCAACGAGAGCGTCATTGAACGGTTTAAACAAATCGAACCGGCTGTTTTATTCGCAGTTGATGGCTATTCTTATAATGGAAAAATTTTTGACAAACGAAAAAACATCACGGAACTGCAGGCGGCCCTTCCAACGTTAAAGAAAACAATCGTGGTGCCTTATATGGATTTTGGCGAGATAAAACCGGACAGCAGCACGGTCTCCTTTAAGGAAGTGCTGAAAGAAGAAGCTGAACTCGCGTTTGAACCTGTACCGTTTGATCACCCGCTGTGGATTTTATTTTCATCCGGCACAACCGGCCTGCCGAAACCGATCGTCCAGGGACAGGGTGGCATCCTTCTGGAACACTTGAAAATTTTAAAAGTCGAACAAGGGGTGGAGCCAGATGATGTGTATTTTTGGTTCACCACAACCGGTTGGATGATGTGGAATCTTGTAATCGGCAACTTGCTGGCCGGGGCGACGGTTGTTCTGTACGATGGCAGCCCGGCATACCCAACTATGGATGCATTATGGGACTTGGCGGAAAAAACCGGCATGACCCACTTCGGTACAAGTGCCGGGTACATTAGTGTGTGCATGAAATCCGGCATCAAGCCAAAGGAAAAACACGATTTATCCCATCTCAAGGCAATTTTGTCAACGGGATCCCCACTAACGGCGGAAGGTTTTATTTGGTGTTATGAAAATGTCAAAGAGGATTTATGGGTCGTTTCGACAAGTGGGGGGACGGACCTTTGCACTGCATTTGTCGGCGGCTCGCCGGTTTTGCCGGTTCATGCCGGCGAAATCCAGACGCGCGGGCTGGGTGCAAATATTCAGGCATTTGACGAGGAAGGCAAACCGATTGTGAATGAAGTCGGGGAACTGGTGATTTGTGATCCGATGCCGTCAATGCCGCTGTATTTTTGGGGGGATGAAGGCAACAAACGTTACTTTGAAAGTTATTTTGATGTCTATCCTGGGGTATGGCGGCACGGGGACTGGATCAAAATCGACGAAAAAGGCAGCTGTGTCATTTACGGCCGCTCCGATTCCACAATTAACCGTCAGGGCGTCCGCATGGGTACGAGCGAAATTTACCGGGCGGTCGAAGGCATTGATGAAATTATCGAGAGCCTTGTCATCGACCTTGAACATCTCGGCAGGCAATCGTTCATGCCGCTATTTGTCGTCCTGAAGCAGGGTCGGCATTTAGATGAGACGTTAAAAAACCGCATCAAAACCGAAATCCGGGCGAAAGTTTCGCCACGCTTTGTCCCGGATGAAATTTATGAAGTTGAACAAATCCCAAAAACATTGAGCGGAAAGAAACTGGAAGTCCCGATCCGTAAAATTTTGCTCGGCTTTCCGGTTGATAAAGTCGTGAACAGGGGTTCAATGGCCAATCCGGAAGCACTTGACTTCTTTATTGAACTCGCCCAAACGCTAAACGATCAGAAAACTGAAACAGAGTAAAAAACCTGGATGCCTGCTTCATCAGGCATCCAGGTTTTTTGTGGCGCATCTTCTCCTTATCCCGTTACACAATATGCTGAAGCACGATGCCGCCATATAGAAATGCCGCGCAAATCACAAGGGCGGGGTGGATTTTCCGGATATACATGGCCCAGAAAGCGACGGCGGCGATGCCAAGCGACTGCCAAATGCCAATTTGGCCGAAAGAACTTTTTGCCATCTGCCATGTCAGCACAACCATCATGATGGTGATGACCGGCTGCACAAGCAGAGACATCCCTTTCACAACCGGAGATTGGCGGTATTTGTGCAGTACTTTCAGCAACAAAATCAATGCCACGGCAGACGGCAATATCGTTCCGGCAAGAGCCGCTAACAGTCCTGTCCACCCGCCTGCTCCATAGCCGACGAATGCGGCAATTTTTGTCGCGATCGGGCCCGGGAGTGCATTGCCGAGTGCCAGCATATTGGAAAATTCGCTGTCGTTCAGCCATCCGTAATGCGTCACAATTTCATGGTACATCAATGGAATGGAGGAAGGCCCCCCGCCGTAGCCAAGGATATTTGCAATGAAAAAACCGAGCATCAATTGGAACCAGATCATCCCGCTTCATCCCTTTTCTTCTTTTTTTCATCTCTCCCCCATTTTGCAACGAGTCGAAAGTGGATGCTTCCGTACGCAAGAAAAATCAGAATGACAATAGCCGGGTGGAGATGGATCGTTTGAAGTAGGAGAAAGGAAATAACAAACATCGCGATTCCGAAAACCTTCCCAAGGCCCTTGACCGTTTTTTCCCCGAAATCGTAAGCCATCTGGCCAAGCATAACGGCAACAACCGGCATGACCCCTGCGATCATTCCGGCCACAATCTTTGAATGGCTTAATACCGATACAAGCGACAGCAACGCAATCATGGCGATGCTGCTCGGAAGAATATGGAATAAAATGGCGAACACGGCGCCGGTTGTCTTTTTCAACTTGTACCCAAGGTAAGCGGCCATTTTTGTCGCAATCGGGCCGGGGAGCGCGTTTGCGATTGCCAATGTTTCCCCGAATTCGTCATCATCCAGCCATTTGTACCTTGTCACCGCCTCATACCGGAAAAGCGGCATGACAGACGGGCCGCCGCCATAGCCGAGAATGCCGGTCCGCAGCATCGCCATGGCAAGCTGGGCATAAGCGTTTTGCTGTTTTTCCACAATGCAACCCCCTTACAGTTTCATTCCTATCCGGCTTTTATAACGTTTGAGTAAAATCTGGCAATCGACGCTCATAATGCCGGGCAGCGGATATAACCGTTCTTTAAGAAACAGTTCCATTTCCTCGTTGTCTTTAAATAAGCCGTGCATATGAAGTTTGCTGGGGCCTGACATATGATAAAGGCTTGAAACCGCCGGATCTTTGGCCAATGTTTCGGCCACTTCCTGTAAATGTTTCGGCTCTACTTCAACATTAAAAAAAGCGGACTGGTGAAGGCCAATTTTTTCAGGGTTCACGACAGCGGTAAAACATTCAATCACACCATTTTCAACCAGGGAATGGACGCGTGATTGTACAGCCACACGGGAAAGTTTGACTTCTTTTGCCAAATCTGTAAACGAAATTCTGCCATTTCCGTTTAAAAGCTGGATGATTTGGCGGTCAATTTCATCCAGCTGAACGGCAGCACCATCATATTGCCTGGGCATAGACTCCTCTCCTTTATTTCAAAATGTAAGCAAATTCTAATCTGCAAGTATCTATATGTATTAATATACTGAAAAAGCGAACGAAATACAATCCATTTTGCAAAATGAATGACAGAACGTAAAAAAGTAGTTTTGAAATTTTTACAAATTTCCATTGGTTGCGCTTACAAATAAGGCTTTGCTTTCTAAACGAAATAGAATGGGGTGCGTTCCCTTCTTTTTGAAGGAAAAAAGACGGAAACATCGCGCGAGCAGAAAAAGTGAAATATTGACAAAATTTTTCATGTTATGTTTAATGACATCATAAGAAACAAAAAGAGCTATAATGCAATATATGTAAGAAAATCTTACAATACCTAAAAAGGGGAGGCGGTTTATTTGAAAACGAGGCATCCTGTTGTTTACGTTGTGTCATTTGCTTTAGGCTGGGCTTTTATGTATGCGGATCGGAATATATTGTCGCCGGTGATGGGAGTTATTCAGGATGATTGGGGTTTATCTAAAAGTGAACTGGGTTTAATGTCAACCATATTTTTTCTGGCTTATGCTGCCATGCAGATTCCTGCAGGATTTTTAGCAGACCGTATCGGCAGGGTAAAAGTATTGGTTTCAGGCTATATTCTGTTTGGTGTCGGGACCATAATGAGCGGAATGGCACCGGGGCTGCTTGCTTTTCTAATGATTAGATTTGTCACCGGCCTGGGCGAAGGCACTTACTATGGGCCCCAGTACGCGATTTCATCCGTTGCCATTTCTCAAAAATACCGGGGAATCTCTTCGGCATTGATAAACAGTGGGATGGCTGTTGGGATATCGCTCGGATTTATTGCTTCCAGCTACTTTACGTTTACACTAAAAAAAGATTGGCAGTTTTCCTTTTATGTATTCGGTATTTTGACGGTGCTCGTCGCCATCCTGATGGGGCTGTTGATTAAAGATCCTCATCACCGTTCCAGGGTCAAATCAACGGGAACAAGTGTCACGGAACCCGAAAATGTAAGGGAACTGTTTAGCAAAAATCATCTCATCACGTATGTACTCATTTTCTGTTCATTGTATGGATTTTTCAGTATGATGACCTGGCTTCCTTATTATTTGCAAACAGAACGGGGGGTTCCGGGATCACAGACAGGTGTGATCGCTTCTTTGGTTCCCTGGTCCTCGATTCCGGGTGCGCTGTTTTTCGGATACTTGTCGGACAAAATCAAAAACAAGAAAATAATGGTTTTCACACTGGCAGTCTTAGGGACGATTTGCCAATTTATTGTTCCGTATTCCGACAGTTTTTCTTTCATGATTGCCGGATTGGTTGTTTACGGATTAATTGGAAAGCTGGCGCTTGATCCGGTTTTAATTTCTTTTATCGCAGATCATACTTCATCTGCTATGTATGCAAGGGTTTTTGGAATTTTTAATTTTGCAGGTATGTTATCCTCTATTTTCGCGCCATATATAACAGGCTATTTAGCTGAAGTCACAGGAAACATGGAAATTGGTTTCTATCTGTCAGGGATATTATTGCTATTTGGCGGCTTTCTTTTCTTATTTTCTGATGGACAACCTTTTAAAGCAGCGGTGAAAAAGCAAAGACGGGCACAACGATATGAAGCCAAATTTGTTCCAGGGAGGGAAAATCCATGAAATTAAATGACCCGAAAATCGGTACAAAAACAATGATTGTCAGCCCCCACTACCTTGCCTCGGCCGCAGGTGCAAGAATCCTGGAAAAAGGAGGAAATGCCTTTGATGCAGCCGTCGCCGTTAGTGCATGTCTGGCTGTTGTTTATCCGCATATGACAGGGTTGGGCGGGGATTCCTTTTGGCTCACATGGCACCATTCCGATCGCGTGCTCCGGGCATATAATGGAAGCGGCCGATCAGGCTATTGTGTCACACGGGAAAATTATGCAAATGAGGACAAGATTCCTTTAAGAGGCGCCAGAAGTGCCATTACTGTTCCCGGAATGGCAGACAGTTGGGACGCCATTTTAAAAGAATACGGCAAGTTTACCCTCAAGGAAGTGCTGGAGCCGGCAATTGAATATGCATTGAACGGTTTTCCGCTGTCCCCTGACCAGTACAAAAATACAGTGATGGCCCGTGCCATTTTAATGAAAACAAAACGCACTTCCGACATCTATCTTCCCAATGGAAAAGTGCCGCATATCGGGCAGAAATTTGTTCAAAAAGAGTTGGGCCGCACACTTATGAAAATAGCAGAAAAAGGGAGAGATGTTTTTTATAAAGGGCCGATTGCAAAAGAGATTGTTGCGGCAATGAAAGCGGACGGCGGCTACTTGCTGGTTGACGATTTTGCTAGCCACTATGGAAATTGGACCGATCCGATTTTTACCCAATACCATGATTACCAAATTTATCAAGCTCCGCCAAATTCTCAAGGATTTTCAGCGTTAATGGCGCTCAATATATTGGAAAATTTTGATTTCAGGTTGATCGAACATGGATCTTATGAATATTACCATATTTTAATCGAAACATTGAAAAAAGTATTTCACGATCGGAATGAAGTTTTGACGGACCCGGAATTTTCCCCTGTTCCGCTGGAAAAATTACTCAGCAAAACATATGCAGCAAAGCTTGCAGAAGAAATCCATTGGGATCGTGCGATGGAATATAACGCGGAACCGTTAGGGAGGGACACAGCCTACGCAGCAGTAGTGGATGATGAAGGGAATGCGGTTTCTTTTATTCAAAGCCTCTATTTCGAATTCGGTTCAGCATTTGTAGCGGGTTCAACCGGTATTTTAATGCAAAACAGAGGGTCGTTTTTCTCTTTGGATGCAGGCCATGTGAATACTTTGGAACCACATAAGCGCACTTTCCATACATTAATGCCTGCGATGGCGTTTTTGGATGGGAAACCAAGCATTTTATATGGCACACAGGGAGGAGAAGGCCAGCCGCAGACCCAAACGGCCCTGATCACAAGAGTTGTTCACTATGGCATGAACCCTCAGCAGGCCGTATCTGCACCACGATGGGTTTGGGGGAGGACTTGGGGAGAACCAACGGAAGAATTAAAAATGGAAGAAAGAGTGGGCAGTGAGGTATGCAATGCGCTTTCAAAAGCCGGGCATGTGGTCCGAAAAGTTTCTGCATATGATGGCGTAATGGGGCATGCCCATATGATCCAAATTAACGAACACGGCTTTAGAATCGGCGGAACAGACCCGCGCTGTGACGGGGCTGCCATTGGCTGGTAGTATATGGTTTCTGCCTTGACTTCGATACCGGTGCCACAATAAAACAAGGAGAAGTGCTAAAATATGGAAGATAAATGGAATGCTTTTATTGACCCGGACGTGACTGTATGGCCAAAAAGAAATGGCTTATTGGATGGCTATACTTTTGCTGTTAAAGACGTTTTTGCTGTAAAAGGCCACAGAAATGCTGCCGGAAATCCCGATTGGTATGACTTCCACCCTGAAGCCGGGGAAAATGCCCCTGTCATTGACTTGCTCTTAAATGAAGGCGCACGGCTAACTGGAATGACACATACAGACGAATTAATGTACAGCCTGAATGGAGAAAATTTTCACTACGGGACACCCGTCAATCCTGTTCTGAAAGATCGTATTCCAGGAGGATCATCCAGCGGCTCCGCAGTCGCTGTAGCAGCCGGGTGTGCAGATTTTGCGATTGGGACAGACACAGGCGGGTCTGTTCGGATTCCTTCCGCCTATTGCGGCATCTTTGGTTTCCGCCCCTCTCATGGGGTAATCAAAATGGAAGGCGTTATTCCGCTGGCGCCCTCGTTTGACACGATCGGCTGGATGTCCAAGGATCCCGGTATTTTATATAAGGTCGGGCAGGTGCTCTTTAAGCCTGAACAGGACATCCGTCCGCAATTTGAGTCCTTATTTTTTGCGGAGGATGCGTGGGAGCTGGCAGGGGAAGAGACGCGAAAGCTACTTGAAAGTAAATGGCACCACTTGCTAAAAAATCGTGTACAACATGTTGTCAGAACGGCCATTGCGGATCAGACGTTAAAGTCGTGGAGCCATGCTTTCCGCCTGCTGCAAGGAAGAGAAGTTTGGAAAACACATGGTGCTTGGATTGAAAAGGCCCGCCCAAAATTCGGCCCGGATATTGCCGAAAGATTCAAATGGGCGTCTACGATCACGGAAGACAGCCATTGGGAAAAAGCAAATCAACTTCGACTGAATATTCGAGATAAACTAAGGGGATTACTGGGTTCTTCAGGACTTCTTGTACTGCCGACAACCCCCGGCCCGGCGCCCGCAACCGGGAGATCCATGGAAGAGATAGAAAAAACGCGGGAACATACAATGCAGCTAAGCTGTATAGCGGGATTGGCCGGCCTGCCGCAACTTACAATCCCTTTTCTCACCGCAACAGGAGAACCCATCGGCCTGTCGGTAGTTGCCGGATACAGACAAGATGTAAAACTTTTGGCTTGGGTAGAAGAGCTGATGTTATCAGCGGCCTGATTCTTGCAAAACGTGGATATTAGGCTGCAGCCGTTAAGGCCGGGGAAAGCAGTGTTCCCCGGCCAATTAATTTGAAACATAATCAACACTTGCATTCATGGAAATTTTATGACATTATAAGCATATTATAAATTTCGGTCTGCTAAACAAAAAATCTTTGGCCGAACGCTCATACAGGGATTCTCGATAAAAAACAGAAAAAAACCAGGCACAAAAAAGCTATTTTAATGGCAGTGGGTGCCAAAATCACCGCCATTTCCAAAAACCGCTTCCCCAGACAAAAAATGCCCACAGATGTGGGGGGAGAAGCTGGATTTTTAGTGTTATGTGCAGTTTTTTTTACATAAAATGATGGATATTGCATATCAAGGGTTTATCAATTGGGTTAAAAATGGGGGCAATTGGTAAAGATGAGATCACTTCTTTCCAAAAATCATTCGGTTTTTTTCTTATGGACGGGTCAGGGGATTTCCAGTATAGGATCGATCGTATACTCTATGGCACTTTCATGGTACGTTATAAATGAAACAAAGTCGCCATTTGTTATGGGAACTGTTTTGTTAGTTGGATTATTACCGAGAATTGTATTTTCAATTATTTCAGGAGTGTTTGGAGACAGAATATCCAAAAAGAAATTCATCTTATTTATCGACTTGCTTAGATTTATCATAACATTTGTTTGGGGAGTTTCTTTATTCTATCATGCTTTCAATATCGTAGAAGTTTATATTTATACTTTTATTTTGTCTCTAATTGATGCGGTATTCAATCCTATTTATAACGCCATCTTGCCCGAGGTCGCAAATACAGATAATTTATCCCGGCTGGTTTCTATTAACCAAATGGTATTTAAAATTGCTTCCATATTAGCGCCAACGTTTGCTGGCATAGCCATCATAAAATTGCAATTCAACCAATTTATCATCCTGAATAGCATTACTTTTTTAATTGCGGCGCTGTTTACTTTACCTATAAAATATGAGAACAAAAATCAAACGATACAAAAAAAGGCCAGCCCATTTGATCATTTGAAAAGCGGATTGAAATATTTTTGGGAAAATAAGATTATTTTTTGGTCGGTTGTTCTGATTTCCTTCGCAAATATTGCAGTGGTTAGTTATAACGTTAACCTCGTTAACATGATCCAAAATGATCTGAATTTAAGCGCAAATGTATACGGTGTAGTCCTTACTTTTTATTCAGCAGGATCTTTTTTAATCAATTTATTATTGAGTGTTTATAAAATAAAAAAGTTCCGAGGATATATTTATTTAACGAGTTTGTGTGTAGCAGGGCTGCTTTATACAACCGTATTTTTTGTTAAAACGCCCTTTTTGCTTTATATCATCTTCTTTTTAGTAGGAAGTTCGTTTGCTATCACAAGTTATATATCAACATTGATTTTGTATGAACTTTCATTGGAAGAATACAGAAGCAGGGTACTCGGAATTGCAAGCATATCCACATTTTTATCGCCTGTTGGATTTTTAGTGTGGGGAATAGTGGGGGATGTCATGAAGTCTTCGACGGCAATAGGATTAGCAGGCTGTATCATTATGCTGATTGCGCTTTTCGGTTTTACAACTTCCATAAAAGAATATTGAAAAATACGGTCGACGAAAGGGCGAATGTTACTTTTTTTAGAGCGCAGCAGGAAGCAGGTTTTAAAATCGTAAAGGAAGGCCGTCAATTTTCCGCGTTTCCTTAACGTAGGCGCCCTCTATGTGAAGGAATGGCCACGCTTCTGCATGCTTCCTTAACATAGACGGATTAAGTCCGTATAATTGTGTAAAAAGAAGGAGTCATTTTATCAACTCTTGGCAACACTGTTTTCAACAACAATAAACAATGAAAAGAGGAGATAAAATGACTCACTTACAGTTTAACCTAAATTTGGATGTTTTAAAAGAAGCCA
>NZ_CALPDC010000022.1:0-44737 GCF_943193165.1 Weizmannia agrestimuris | reverse complement strand
CTCTCAGTAAAGATGTTTGATAAAAGCTCAAAAAGAATTTGACGTTTCGTTTTGTCCAGTTTTCAAGGAACAATCTTTGCTGTTCTTAACAGCGACTTAATTATTATATCAAAATATCAATTCGCTGTCAACATCTTTTTTATCAGACTCCCAATATTTATCAGTTCCTGTCGAGTCAGCTTTATTATCATACCATCCGTGTTATCCTAAGTCAATATAAATTGGCATGAAATTTTTTCCAAACCCAATCCATCAAATTACCAACAAAAAGACCGACACACGGGGATCTTTTGGGCAAAATCAAATTGACTTCTTTTTGTTATCAGTGGAAAATGAAAACGTGTAGGAGCGATGCATTTTCCGATTAAGGAGAGGTTGATTTTGAAAACATTTTTTCGCAATTACAAATCCACTGCCATATTGTTGGCTGCCATCATCATTGGCGGCATTGCGGGCGTGGTTGCAGGCTCAAAAGCAGAAGTTGTAAAGCCATTCGGGGATTTATTTTTAAATTTAATGTTTACGGTTATTATTCCGCTTGTCTTTTTCAGCATTTCTTCTGCCATCGCAAATATGGCCGGTCTTGGCCGTTTGGGCAAAATTTTAGGAAGCATCATTCTTGTATTTCTTGGCACTTCCCTCTTGGCAGCCATCATTGGTTTTGGCGGCACTTTCATCATCAAGCCGCTTGCGCATACAGATACAACCGCCATAGAACAGATGATGGCAAAAGCAGACGGAAGCCGGCAAAGCGGCACCAATCCGTCTTTTCTCGAACAGCTTGTTCAAACATTCACAGTGCCTGATTTTCCAAATTTATTTACCAAAACGAATATGCTTCAGCTGATTGTTTTTTCCGTTCTGTTCGGCCTGGCTACCACATTGGCCGGGGAGAAAGGAAAGCCGGTTGCTGCTTTTTTGGCATCGGGAACAGCCGTCATGATGAAATTTGTTAAAATCATCATGTATTATGCGCCAATCGGGCTCGGGTGTTACTTCGCTTCCATCATCGGCACACTCGGCCCGCAAATTTTGGAAGGATATGCGCGTTCGTTTGGTTTATACCTGATCTTAACGGTCATTTACTTTTTCGGCTTTTTTACCTTATATGCCTTTATGGCCGGGGGGGCAGAGGGGATCAAAGTTTTTTGGAAAAATGCGGTCCCCCCTTCTGTTACGGCTATTGCTACCTGTTCAAGTGCTGCCTGCATTCCGGTTAATTTGGAAACTGTTCAAAAAATGCATGTGCCTTCCGACATCGCGGAAACGGTGATTCCTTTAGGCGCGAACACGCATAAGGACGGCTCGGTGTTTGGCGGCGTGCTGAAAATCGTTTTTTTGTTCACCTTGTTCGGGAAAGATTTGACAAGCCTGCCCCATATGCTGGCTGTCATTGCCGTTGCATTTCTTGTCGGCGCGGTAATGGGGGCGATCCCAAGCGGCGGCATGATCGGGGAGATGCTGATTTTAAGCGTTTTTGGATTCCCGCCGGAGTCGCTTCCGATTATTGCAGTAATTAGTACGATTATTGATGTTCCGGCCACGCTTTTAAATTCGACCGGAAACACGGTAAGCGCCATGCTCGTTTCCCGGCTTGTTGAAGGAAAACACTGGCTCAGCCGCACGCAGTAAAAGAAAGAACCA
Organism: Weizmannia agrestimuris; assembly: GCF_943193165.1. Classification (NCBI taxonomy): domain Bacteria; kingdom Bacillati; phylum Bacillota; class Bacilli; order Caryophanales; family Bacillaceae; genus Heyndrickxia; species Weizmannia agrestimuris. Next base: position 43,093 of record NZ_CALPDC010000022.1, on the reverse strand, counting down.
GGCAGCCCGTTTCTCAGGCGGAAGCCGTGGAGTGCCGGAGAAGGAGCCGGATTTCCGCCGGTTTCTTAAAAGAACCGCTGTTTCAGAAAAAACATTATGGAAATGGAAAAACCGCCGGGGAAAATGATTTTCCCGGCGGTTTTTTGTTCAGGGTTGCCCGCAAAATTAGTTTTTCACAGCTGTTTCCTGTTTTTTGTACAGATTCAGCAAAGCTTCGTCCGCATATGTTTCGTCAACTGCGGCTTGTTCAACTGCATCATATGCCATCGTGTTGGTTACGATCACCATCGTTGTCGTGTCATAGCCGGCTTCTTTGATTTTTTCCGGGTCAAAGGTGCCGAGTACGTCACCCTTCCTGATGCGGTCCCCGGCTTTTACATTGGAATGGAAGTGTTCCCCGTTTAAGTTGACGGTATCGATGCCGACGTGGATCAATACTTCCGCTCCGCGGTCGGATTGCAGGCCGTATGCGTGGCCGGTCGGAAAAGCAACGGATACTTGCCCGTCAAACGGGGCTGCCACTTTTCCTTCTTCCGGCACAACGCCAACCCCTTTCCCCATCGCTTCCGAGCTGAAAACAGGGTCATTCACAGAGGTTAACGGAACAACGCGGCCCTTTACCGGATTATAGACAATTTCGTTCAGTTCCATGCCGGCCGTATCCACTTTCGGCAGTTCTTTTTGTCCCGATTCCATCTTGCTTTCCACAGCTGCCGTTTTCTTTTCCGTCAGGCTTTTCTTGCCCATTTGGACATTTGCGAGCATTTTTTCATTGTTTTCTTCATTAAAACCGAAAATCAATACAAGTACGAATGCAATCGCCCATGCGGCAATACCCGCAACGGCTTCCATGGCAACGCTTGAACCTTTGCCGATAAACAGCGGAAGTTCAAAGAAATTCATAATCGGCGTGTACTGGAAAGCTTTTACACCGGCAAAACCGGCAATGGCGCCGCCGATCGCACTGCCGGCCAAACCGAAAATAAAACCTTTTTTGTATTTCAAATTGATGCCGTATATCGCCGGCTCCGTAATGCCAAAGAAGTTACTGATTGCAGCGGAAACGGCGATTTCCCTGTTTTTCGATTTTTTTGCTTTAAAAATCGCGCCTGTCACCGCACCGAACTGTCCGAAGACGGCAACAAACATCATCGCCAGCAGCGTATCATAACCGTAGTTTTGAATGTTAATCAGTGAGATCGGCAAAATTCCCCAGTGCAGCCCGAAGACGACAAACACCTGGAACAGCCCGGCCAGAATAAATCCGGCAACAGCAGGGCTCAAGCTGTACAAGTATTGATAGCCGTAAGCAAGGCCCATGCCGATCGCATTGCCTAATGGGCCGATCACGATAAAAGTGAGGGCGCCGGCAACAAGCAATGTGAAAAACGGCACAAATACAAGCTGGGCAACAGCCGGTAAATGTTTCTTAAACCATCTTTCAATATAACTCATCATCCAAATGGCCAAAATGGTCGGGATTACCGCACCGCCGTACTGTTTAAAATTGATAGCGTACCCGGCAATGTGGCCGATTTTCGGAATGCTGCTGTCTGTCAGCGGGTAAATCATCGCGGCAGCAAGTGCAACAGAGATAAACCGGTTTGTATTAAACTTATCCGCCGCCGTAATTGCAATAAAAATCGGCAGCAATGTAAACACGCCGGTTGCGAGCGCGTCCAAGATGCTGTACCAGGCGGATGATTCAGACACGATATGAGTATTTGCCAAAAGGATGGCAACGCCTTTTAAAACGCCGGCACCGGCCAGGACGGAGATAAACGGTGTGAAAATACCGGAAAGCACTGCCACAAAGCGGTCGAAAACATTGCCTTTTTCTTCGCTTTCTTCTGCCGAAGCATCGTTTTCAGCCCCCGCATCGGAAGCCGTAAAATGATACTCATCCATAATGGCGTTATAAACTGGAACGACCTCATCCCCGATCACGACCTGGTACTGTCCGCCTGCATTCACCGCCGTAAGGACATTTGGCAAGCTTTCCAGCGTTTCTTTGTTTGCCTTGCCTGTATCTTTTAACCGGAAGCGCAAACGGGTGGCACAGTGCACAAGCGACTTTACATTATCAGGCCCTCCGACATTTGCCACAATATCGCGAGCAAGCTGCGCGTAATCTTTCTTTGCCATGCAAAATCCTCCTCAAATCATGATGGTTTCCGGAAACAGACGTGCAGCAATTCCCCGGGAAAATAAAAAGGCATGAGGAAAAAGCGGGAAGGCCGTGGCGGCTGCCACTCCCGGCATCTTTTTCACTCATGCCTGATCGAATCAGTAACACGTTATGATAACATTTGATTAATTTTTAATGTGGAACCCGTTTCAGACGCATGCTACCGGATAAAGGCTGCTGCATCGTACACCGGTTTTTCCTATTTGCTGCATCATTCACAATTTCCATGACAAATTATAGCACCGCGGGCATCCCAGTTGCAAGAAAAAAATTAAAAAAGCATTTGGCATCCCGACATGAACAATGACGGCGTTTTGGCATTATTCAGCCTTTCATCACGCATGCCATGTATAATCAGGAGGCCTTTTATGATTCTATTTTGGATTGGATCCGCTGCAGATGCATCGTCAGGTAAACGGCTTCTGCCTCGTACACCGGTTTTTGCAATGCTTGCTGCATGATTTTGATCAATTTCCACGACAGATTATAACACCGCGGGTATTCCTGTTGCAGAAAATGATTCAATTTCTCGGGCTCCTCCACTTTTTCCCCCGTCAGCACGCGGTCAATCGTATAGCGCAAATGGCGGACAAGGCGCATGTAATGAATACTGTCTTTGTCAAAAGTCATTTTAAATTCATGCTCAACCGTGGAAATGAGCTGCCCGATCAGATGGGAATGCCGGCTTAATTCGGAAAGTTGCTTATCCGTTACGGCACTGTGGATGTGCAAGGCAATAAACCCGGCTTCCCCTTCCGGCAAATAGACGTCCGTTGCTTCATTGATATAATCCACTACTTCGCAGGCAATTTCGTATTCGCGCGGATAGAGAATTTTCGTTTCGGCAACGAACGGATTTTTGACAGCCAGCCCTTTCCGGATCCGGTCGATCGCAAAAGCAATATGGTCTGTCAAGGCAACATGGATATGTTCATTTAAAGGAGAATCCGCCCGGCTGCGGATCATTTCAATCGCCGAAATGACCACTTCAAGGGTTTGATTATCAATAGAAGGAATCAGCTTCATATACTGTTCCTGTTCTGTTTCGTTTTTCAGCACAAACATTTTTTCAGCGGATGCCTGCGGGATGGGCTCCCCTTTTTTTCGGTTAAAACCAATCCCCTTTCCAATCAACACCGTTTCTTCATAGCGGGGGTGGGAGGCAACAAGTACATTATTGTTTAAAACTTTTTTAACGATAAAAGCTTCCATTTCAATCCCCCTCGGCTATAGTACAATATGATTAGTTTAAATGAAATGCGCCGGTTTTTCAATTTCAAGCGCCATAAAAAAACTTGCAGAGCGCGCTCTGCAAGTTTTTTGGGCACTATTTTAAGAAAATAAAATACAGTAAGAAGACGACAAAGAAGAAATACATGACCGGATGGATTTCTTTGATTCTTCCTTTTACAATCATCGTAATCGGATAAAAGATGAAACCAATGGCAATCCCGGTTGCGATGCTATAAGTGAGCGGCATGGCAATCAATGTAAGGAAAGCCGGTACGGCAATTTCGAATTTATCCCATTCAATATGACGCAAGTTCGATACCATCAGCACGCCGACAATGATGAGCGCCGGTGCTGTGACGTTGGTAGTAATGACTGATAAAAGCGGGAAGAAAAAGATCGATAAAATAAAGAAACAGGCCGTAACAAGAGAAGCAAAACCGGTTCTTGCCCCTGCGGCAACCCCTGACGAAGACTCGACAAAGGAAGTTGTCGTCGAAGTCCCGAGCACAGCCCCAATAATGGTCGCAATGGAATCTGACACAAGTGCCCGTCCTGCATTCGGCAGTTTGTTGTCTTTCATGAGCCCTGCCTGGTTTGCAACCGCCACAAGCGTTCCGGCATTATCAAAAAAGTCGACAAAGAAAAACGTTAAAATAGCACCAATCATTTGCGCCGACCAGAAAGAGGAGTCCCCGAATGAACTGAACAGCGCGCCGAACGTCGGACTTAAACTTGGAACCGAACTGACAACTTGATGCGGCACCTTCAACAATCCAAAAATCATCCCGACAATACTTGTAAGAATAATGCCGTAAAAAACGGAACCTTTTATCCCTCTTGTCATCAGAATAACGGTGACCACAAGCCCGAAAATGGAAAGCAGAACAGGCCCTTTTGACAAATCCCCCAAGGCGACAAACGTTGCATCATCCCCGACAATAATGCCGGCATCTTTCAGCCCGATAAATGTGATGAACAGGCCGATGCCTGCGCCGATCGCGTGTTTTAACTGGATCGGAATGGCGTTGATCAATTTTTCGCGGATGCCCGTCAGTGTAAGTAAAAAGAAGAAAACACCGGAAATAAAGACAGCGGCAAGTGCGTGCTGCCAAGGAATTTTATAGCTCAGGACGACCGTATAAGCAAAAAAGGCATTCAATCCCATACCGGGCGCAAGCGCGAGTGGATATTTCCCAAAAAGGCCCATCACAATCGAACCGATCGCGGAAGCAATGGCGGTGGCCACAAATACAGCCCCCTGGTCCATATGCATGGAAGCCGGAAGCCCCTTTACGCTGGCAAGCGATAATGTCAGCGGGTTTACGGCTAAAATATAGGCCATAGCCAAAAAGGTTGTCAGTCCCCCAATAAATTCTTGGCGGTAACTTGTTCCGATTTTTTCAAACTCAAAATAGTTCTTCATGTTGCCTTATCCCTCCTGTGGAATTTCCAAATTCGCCATAACAGAAAAACGTTCCGAACGTAAACGCCCGAAACGCCAGACTTAAGGAATGAGGAGGGGCAAAGGTTGCTATTTTTATACGATTGCCCTCAGACTCTATCTCATTACCTCGTAGTCAAGCTATTTACGGCAGCTTGGTAGAAACGTTCAGGCCATATCCCTGAATATATACGATGGTATTGCATATTGAATTGACAAGATTGATTGTAACGGGAAAGTGAAAAGAAGTCAATAGAAAACACGAACATTTTCCTCTTGCTGAAGGTTAATATTCGTTCGTTTGTGGGCCGCCATTTTGTTAAAAATAAAATTTTTGGGCTGGCAGAGAACCGATTTTTCATTTATCCGCCCCCAATTCACGAAATAGAGAGCCCCATTTTTCGCTTTTCGCCAGTTGCAGGAAAGGACATCATCCCTTAGAATGAGCATATATTCGACAAAGGAGGTGGAAAAATGGCAGAAGTCACAAACGAAATGCTGCTTACGGCCATCAAAGAACTGTCCGGCGAAGTCCTTTCAATGAAGGCAGAGATGAAAGAAATGAAAGCAGACATCGCCGGGCTGAAACAGGATGTTGCCGAGCTGAAGCAAGATGTTGCAGTGCTAAAACAAGATGTTGCTTCCCTGAAAAGCGAAATGGCAGAAGTAAAGCAGGATATTGCAGTGCTGAAACAGGATGTTGCAGGTTTGAAACAGGATGTCGCAGTGCTAAAACAAGATGTTTCCGGGTTGAAGCAAGATGTCGCAGTGCTGAAACAGGATGTTGCTTCCCTGAAAAGCGAAAGAGCAGAAGTAAAGCAGGATATCGCGGGCATGAAAAAAGATTTGGACAACCTCGACAACTATTATGCCAGGCTGGATGATAAAATGGATGTCTTGTTCGAAGACTTAATAAATGTCAAGACGGATATCCGCCACTTAAAAAAAGCCCGATAAGAAGCTTCCATTTTGCGCAGCGGACAGCCTGCGTTTTTTTCTTTTAAAAACCCCGCCATATACACGGAATAAACCATGCCAGCAGGCGGGGACCAACATTTTTTAAAACCACTCCGTACCAAAAGGCAGGCCCGGATCTACTATTGGTACTGGGCCTCGTGCAGTTTTGCAAAAATCCCCCCGCGGGTAAGGAGCTCATCATGGCGCCCTTGTTCGGCAATTCCATCCTTGGTGACGACAACAATCCGGTCAGCATTGCGAATCGTCGCCAGCCTGTGCGCAATGACAAGCGTTGTCCGGTCTTTTGCCAGTTCATCCAATGCCGCTTGGATTTGCCTTTCGGTTTCCGTATCAAGGGCAGACGTCGCCTCATCCAGGATTAAGATGGGCGGATTTTTCAAAAACATGCGCGCAATCGCCAGCCGCTGCTTTTGCCCGCCGGAAAGCTTAAGGCCGCGTTCGCCGATTTGCGTATCAAACCCGTCAGGCAGCGCACGGATGACCTCTTCCAAATGGGCGCGCCGGGCTGCTTCTTCAATTTCTTCATCTGTAGCATCCAATTTTCCATACGCAATGTTTTCGCGGATGGTGCCGGCAAAAAGGAAGACATCCTGCTGGACAATTCCAATCTGCGAGCGGAGCGATTTTTTCGTCATATTGCGGATATCCATTCCGTCAATGGTAATGCTGCCGCTTTCCACATCGTAAAAGCGTGGGATCAGGGAGCAAATGGTCGTTTTCCCTGCACCAGAAGGCCCAACAAATGCAACCGTCTCCCCGGCACGAATTTTGAGATTCAGCCCCTTTAACACAGGCTGGCCGCCCGGATAAGCGAAGCTGACATTGTTGAACGCGATGTTGCCGTTTAACGCCGGAACCTCGACCGCATTTTCTCTGTCCCGGACATCCGGCGTGCGGTCCAGTAATTCCGTAAACCGTTTAAAACCGGCCATCCCTTTCGGATACAGCTCCATGATCGCACTGATTTTATCAATCGGCTTGAACAGCACGTTCACATACAGCACAAAACCGACCAGCTCGCCGTATTTCAATTCCCCGCTGTATACCAGCCATGCCCCGTATACAAGGACGACAAGGACGATCAGCCGGCTCATCATATACGTGCTGGAATTGGTCAGCGCCATCGTTTTATACGCAAGCAATTTCGCCTTTCGGAACCGTTTGTTATTTTTCTGGAACTGCGTGATTTCATAATTTTCATTCGTGAATGACTGGACGACGCGGACCCCTGCAACACTATCCTCGACACGCGCATTCACTTCGGCAATCTCGCCATACATCTTGCCCCATGCCTCGTTCATTTTCATATTGCAATACGTGATGATCCAGACCAAAAACGGCACAATAATGAGGGTGACGAAAGCCAGTTTGGCATTGACCGTAAACATAATGCAAAACGCGCCGAAAAACGTCATCACGGCAATAAAAGCATCTTCCGGGCCGTGATGGGCAAGTTCGCCGATGTCAAAAAGATCGTTTGTGATCCGGCTCATGACGTGGCCGGTTTTCACATTATCAAAAAATGAAAAAGACTGCCGCTGCACGTGTACAAACAATTCTTTGCGCATATCCGTTTCAATATTGATGCCGAGCTGGTGTCCCCAGTAGGTGACGATGTACTGCAAATACGTACTAATCAAATAGAGGACCAACAGAGCAATGCTGACGCTCGTAATCGTTGCCCATTTTCCGCTTGGCAGCAGGCTGTCAATAAACCACTGGACACAAAGCGGAAAGGCCAGTTCAAAAACAGCTACAATCACCGCGCTCGTAAAATCAAGGATAAACAGCTTTTTATGCGGTAAATAATAGGAAAAAAAGCGGCGTAACATATGTCCCCTCCTGTCACAAAATTAGTTGGAAGCATGCCGTGTGGAAACAAGCCATTTTCTTTTTGCAATCACGGCCAGCCGGATTGAAAACACGATGGCCAGCACCGTGAGCACAGCGATCATCAGCACAACCCCGTTCCATCCGACCCGGCTGTAAAACACGCCCCCGACTGTCCCGCCGATGCTCGAGCCGATATAATAAAAGAATAAATACAATCCGGACGCCTGCGCTTTATCATGGGAGGAAAGGCGGCCAACCCAGCCGCTTGCGATCGAATGGCCGGCAAAAAAGCCGAATGTAAACACAGCAATGCCGAAAATTTTCAGCCATAAAGACGGAACAAGCGTAATCGAAGCCCCCAGGAGCACAATAAGGAGTGAAAGCTGTAAAATTTTCCGCCTGCCGTGCCGGTCCGCAAGCATCCCCATCCATGCCGAGCTGAATGTACCGACAAGGTAGACGATGAAAATGAAGCCGACGACCGTCTGGCTCAGCGAATACGGCGGCGCAATCAGCTGGAATCCGATGTAATTATACAGCGAAACAAAACTCCCCATTAATAAAAATCCAATCAAAAACAAATAAATCAGACCCGGTTCCACAAGCTGGCGGACGAGACTCCCTGCCAGTTTCCCGATCTCCAATTTCCGGGCGGTAAAGTGGGAAGACGGCGGCAGCACGGCCCAAAACAGGATGCTTGCGAGCAGGCTGATCACCCCGATCGAAGCCAGCGCCACATGCCAATTGAAAAAGTCGGTCAAAGTCCCGCAGATGATCCGTCCTGCCATGCCCCCGATCGAATTCCCGCTGATATATAACCCCATCGCAAGTCCGAGGCTTGACGGCAAAATCTCTTCCCCCAAATAGGCCATGGCAACAGCCGGCAACCCGGCAAGCACAAGGCCCTGCAGCACCCGACAGAGAATCAGCAAATGATAAGTCGGGGCAAAAGCGGTCAAGATGCAAAGAGCAGACGAAGCAATCAACGAAAAAGACATCACGGATTTTCGCCCGAACACTTCCGACAACGATCCGGCAATCAGCATGCTCACCGAGAGCGTCACGGTGGTAGAAGACAGGCTCAGGCTCGACATTGTCGGCGATAAGTGAAACTGTTCCGCAATATCCGGCAGAAGCGGCTGCATCCCCCAAAGAATCGCAAACGTATTGAACCCCCCGGCAAATAGCGCAAGATTTGCCAGGCGGAATTCCCTTGTCCCTTGCTCGATGTATTTCATTTCTGCACAAACCCCTTTGCTGCAAATTCCAAAAATTCCGTACCATACTATCTATCATACCCTTTTTTTCTTTCTGTTCCAATCATTCCAATCCACACGCCCGCATCGCAAAGAATGCTCCCACAAAACAGAAAGAACAAGATGGAAAGATAAAAAACAGAATGTATGCCAGGTGCAATTCAGCTATAATGAAAAGAAGAAAAGGCGGAGCCGGAGGGGAAAATGGATGGATAAAATTAAAATTGTGATTGCCGATGACAACTCTTTTATACGTGAGGGGTTAAAAATCATTTTATCGTCATATGAAGAGTTTGAAGTCATGGCAACGGTCGGAAACGGCAAGGAAGCGGCAGCATATTGCCGGAATCAGTCGGTTGACATTGCCCTTTTGGATGTGCGGATGCCGGAGATGAACGGCGTTGAAGCTGCGAAAATCATTGCAGCCCAAACATCTGCCAAACCGATGATCCTGACCACCTTTGACGATGACGAATATATTGTCGATGCATTAAAAAACGGGGCAAGAGGCTACTTGCTGAAAAATAATGATCCTGAAAAAATCCGGGATGCCATCAAAAGTGTCTATAACGGCAACAGCATTTTCCAGGATGCGGTTCTCGATAAAATTAAATCCAATTTAAGTGGCAGAGAACCGGAACCGAAAATAGACCTGAAAAAGTTCACGGAAAGAGAGCGTGAAATCATGTCCCTGATTGCAAAAGGCTTTTCCAATAAGGAAATTGCCAAAACCTTATACATTTCAGAAGGGACAGTCGCAAATTACATCACCTCAATTTTTGGCAAAACAGGGCTTGAGCACCGCACCCAAATTGCCGTTTATTATCTTACAGGGAAAGGGAACGAAACATGGAATCCCGGCTGATTGCGGCAAAGCTGGCACTTATTGGCTGGGCTGCTTTCATGGCTGTTCAGGAAGATTTGCCTCTGGCTCCCGCTGTATTCCTGCTTCTACTCTATTTTATAGCAAATATCGCGATGTACATTTGGAATAGAAAGGCATTGCCTGCTTTTTTTGCGGCCTGCTCCATTGGCATTGCCGGTTTCGGCGCTTTATATGTAGCTCCCCTGTTTGTCATCTTCGCGCCGCTATCCGTTTTGGAGCTCGCCGCAAAGTGGCCCGTGCCAAGATCGATACAGGCACTCATCCTGCTTGTACCCCTTTTTTATTTAAAAACCGGGACAGCCGGCCAGTACGTTTTCTCGTCAGCCTTTAGCTGGATCATTTGGGATACGGCCGTTACGTATGCAGACCGGCTGGAAAAGAAAGAACAGCAGCTTGACCGGCTGCGCGCTTCAGTCCAGAGACTCACGCGCCGCCTGAATGAAAACGAGGAATTCATCCGCCAATCCGAATACACCTACCGGCTGGAAGAACGGAACCGGATTTCGCAGGAAATTCATGACAATATCGGCCACGTGATGACTGGCGCACTCATCCAGATGGAAGCGGCAAAAAGCCTTCTGGAAAAAGACCCCACCCGCGCACGGGCGTTACTGCAAAACGCAATCACCATTACAAAAGAAGGAATTGAAAGCATCCGGCTGACGCTGAAACAAATGAAACCACCCGTTGAACAAGTCGGCATTCACCGGCTGCAGCTTGCTTTAGATACGTTTTCCGCAAGATATGAACTTGAAACGATGCTCACTTACAGTGGCAATCTCGACTGCATTACCCATGTACAATGGAAAATCATTCATGAAAATGTGAAAGAAGCGTTGACCAATGCGCGCAAATATGCCGATGCATCACAGATTACCGTCAACATTCAAGTCCTCAATAAAATCATCAAAGCAGAAGTAAAAGACAATGGCAAAGGTGCCGCTAAAGTTAAAAAAGGGCTTGGCATTACCGGCATGGAAGAACGAGCAGCCACACTTAGAGGCCATGTCATCACCGACGGTTCGCACGGTTTTTCCGTGACCACCCTACTTCCCATTGAGCCGTGAACAGCCTCACCTGCAAAATATGAATTTTTTCATATGAAAGTCATGAACGATCCCACTTACCAGGAATCGTTCCTTTTTTTATACTAAAGACACAACGGAAGTCAGGGGGAAAGAAACCATGAACGTACTGGAAATCCGAAATTTGACAAAAAAATTCGACGACTTTATTGCGGTTGACCGTATCTCACTGCAAGTAAAGAAAGGGGAAATTTTCGGTTTTCTCGGGGCAAACGGCGCCGGCAAAAGCACGACGATCAACATGATTGCCGGCTTGTTAAGAAGCAATGACGGGACCATTGAAATCCTCGGAAAAAACATCATGAAAAACAAACGGTTTGCGAAAATGAATCTCGGCATTGTCCCGCAAGATCTTGCCATTTACGAAGATTTAACCGCTTTTGAAAATGTCCGGTTTTTCGCCGGGCTCTACGGCCTGCGCGGCAGTGAACTGGATGCAAAAACAAGGGAAGCACTCGCTTTTGTCGGCCTTGGGGACCACCATAAAAGCACACCGGACAAGTTTTCCGGCGGGATGAAGAGGCGCCTCAATATTGCATGCGCGATCGCCCATCAGCCGAAACTGATCATCATGGATGAACCGACAGTCGGGATTGATCCGCAGTCGCGCAATTATATTTTGAATTCCGTGCGCAAACTGAATGAAATGGGCTGCACCATCATTTATACGAGTCATTACATGGAAGAAGTGGAAGAAATCTGCACAAAAATCGCGATCATTGACCACGGCAAAATCATCGCAGAAGGCTCAAAGGAACAATTGAAATCGATCATTACAGACAAAAAAGAGGTCCGGATTGAAGTGAAAACAACAGAACCGGTTGATCCCGCGGAAATCAGGAAGATAAAAGGCGTTGAAACGGTATCCGTCCAAGAAAATATCATTCGGATCCAGTCTGATGCAAGCATCAACAATTTAAATTTGATCCTTGAATTTTTAATCAGCCGGCATATTGAAATTAAGGCCCTGCAGGAAAAAGAACCGAACCTTGAAACGGTATTTTTAACTTTAACCGGCCGGAATTTAAGGGATTAGGGAGGAAAAACGCGATGTCAAGCATCCTGCACATCTTAAAAAAAGAAGTGATTACCGTATTCCGCAACAAACGCACCCTTATATTTATGCTTGCCTTTCCGCTCGTTTTAATGCTTGTGCTCGGTTCCGCCCTTTCGAATGCGTTTGACAAGACGGTTTCGGTCGGCGAGATTCACGTGTTGTACAAAAATGACCTTAATAAAGATGCCGCACCCTATTTCCATACATTCCAACAGTACGCGGAAAAATCGGATATCCATTTTGAAAAGGCCGGCAAAAACACGGACGGCTTGAAAGAAGTAAAGCTCGGCAATGCGGATGGATATGCCGTTTTAAATGGCCATGGCATCCGGCTATATACGAATGGAAGAAACAGCATAAAAGGCAGTATTTTAGAAGGCGTATTTTCGGCTTTTGCCGACCAGTACAATCTTGCCGCAGAAGTGATGAAAACTGCGCCGGAAAAAGGTGGGGCTGCCTTCGAAAAGATTAAACACAATTACATTCAAACGGAATCTCTTCTTCCGAATAAAGAGCCCGGCGCGATGGATTATTATGCGATCGTGATCACGACAATGATTTGCCTGTACGCATCTTTAGGATCGAGCGCTTTTATGCAAGTGGAGCGGACACGGAAAACAGCTGACAGGCTCATTGCCGCCCCGGTCAGAAAAAGCAGTATTTTTATCGGAAAGCTTTTCGCAGATGTTCTCGTTTATACCGCTTGCATAGCACTTATCATCATTGTGAGCAAGGTCGTTTACAAAGCGAATTGGGGAAACCATCTTCCGCTTGTATTCCTTGTGCTTTTAACAGAGATTATTCTTTCGGTCAGCATCGGCATCGGCGTCAGTATATTCAGCAAGTCTGCCGCCACAGGAGCGATTTTGAACCTTTTTATCCAGCTGTCGGCATTTTTTGGCGGTGCCTACTTCAAAATTGAAAACCCCGGCAAATTACAGGCTGTAATGGACCTTTCGCCGTTGACATGGATCAATCAGGCGATTACGAAAATCATTTACAACAATGATTTATCTGCCGCTACCCCGGTCGCTGCAGCAAATCTTGGCATTGCCCTATTGATTCTTTTCATCTCTGTAACGGCACTGCAAAAAAGGGAGGGTTTGTAATGAAAGACGTTTTATGGCTGGTCCGTAACACATTAAGCAAAACCTTTCGAAAGAAAAGAAATGTTCTCCTTTATATCGGGTTGCCTTTTATCAGTATTTTTATCGCTTTCCTTGTATACGGCGGGAGCGGTGTAAAAACCCTTCACGTCGGCATCGTGGATAAGGATCACAGCCAAATCGCCACTGATACGGCCCATTTCCTGAGCGGGCTGGGCAATGTCAAAACGGCCGCTATTCCGCAATCCGAATTGAAAAGCCAATTGGCAGACGGAAAGCTTGACTGTGCCATCATTTTTGAAAAGGGGTTTGCCGCAAGTGTCAGGAGCGGAAATCCTGCTCATATCCGGATGGCTTCAATTAAAGGAGCAGAAGTAACAAAGTTTGTGCAATCCTATTTATATCAATACATCGATCATATCGTATCCATCAGCAAAGTATCGTCAGGAAACGAACAGACTTTTCAAACGATGTATGATGAATTCCAAAAAGCTTCCTATAAAGTGAAAACCATTCATTTGCAGGATCTTTCCCAATCTAGTGATTTAACCTACCAGACGATGGGCGTGCTTATCCTGTTTATGCTTATGTCTGCCTTCAGTTTGTCTGAACTGATTCTTGCCGAAAGAGAAAACCGCACGTATTTCAGGCTATTGTCTTCGCCGGTCAGCACGGGCAAGTATGTATTGTCCAATGTACTTTGCAACCTGATCGTGATGGCGGTTCAAATTGCATTGATCACAGCGGCCATGAAATATGTTTTCCATATGACGATGAATCTTTCCATCTGGCAGCTGTCAGCCGTCATGTTCCTGTTTGCCTGGATTTCAACCGGCATTTCCTTAATGATGGTGTCGCTGTCAAACAGCCGGAGTGCTTTTAACTCGCTGCAATCCTTAATCGCCGTACCGACGTGCATGCTTTCCGGCTGCTTCTGGCCGGTGGAAATCATGCCGAAAGCCCTGCAGAAAGTTTCCGATTTTCTGCCGCAGCGCTGGACATTGGAAACCTTGGACAAATTGCAAACCGGCCATCCGCTCAGCAGCCTGTATTTAAACATTTTGATCCTGATTGCCTTTGCGCTTTGTTTCTTCCTGTTTGCCATTTACAAGTTCAGCAGAAACCGCAATACCCATAACTTTGTATAGTTCTTGCAAAAAGAGAGGCAGATCCGCCTCTCTTTTTGACATGTTGCCGGCTATGTTGCATTTGCGTTTGACAGGTTGCTTTTGCTCCAGTGCAACCAATCAATCAACAGGCCCGCAAAAGAGCAGGAACACCCCATTCACCTGCTTTTCAATTCCGGAAGTTTCGGTTCGGATCCCTGTCCCGCTTGCCCCAAACCTGCGGGATAGGCATCCATTTTTCAGCTTCGCTTCCATGGATTTTTTTCTTCATCTCATGGAAGCGGTGCCAAATTTTCCAATGCACTTTTATGCCAGGACCGGTTTGAATTCCCCTTTCACCGTTTGGTGGCCGTTATTTTCTTCCAGCGCTTGTGATTTTTCAAGGTTGAATTTTTCCATGATTGGTAGGTCACTACAAGAGAACAGGAACGAATCTTCCAATGCCACATGCTCATGCCATGCCCAATTCGGAATGACGAAATAATCACCTTTTGACCAGTCAAAGCGGACGCCGTTAATGATGCTGTAGCCGGAACCGCGGAAGACGTTATAAATTGACGCATGGGTATGGCGGTGCGCTTTCGTATGGAATCCTTTCGGCAGTTTCTGCATCCACGAAGCAATCGTTGCATTTGCCGTTTCACCAGTTGACGGATTGATGTATTCAACCGCATAGCCGTCATACGGATCCGGCTCAAACGCGCTGAGCCCATCGATTGCTTTGACCGTCTGGCTCCATTTATAATCGGCAAGCGGCGCCACACTTGCATAGCGGTCGGAAATCGGGCGCACCATACCGCCTTGATAGCGCCTTGACGTAAAGTTATCCGGCTTTTTCGGTTGTTGAAGCTGATCCGGGTACGGCTCGAAAAACGTTCCGCCCATCGAATAAATCACCGGTATGTCAAGCGCATCCATCCAAATCATCGGCTTATCCCCGACATGTGCGTGGCCGTGCCAGAGACCAGCCGGCGTAATCAGAAAATCCCCTTCTTCCATAAAAATGCGTTCGCCCTCGACAATGGTGTAAGCGCCTTCCCCGTTTGTAATAAACCGAAGCGCCCCTTGCGAATGGCGGTGGGAAGGCGCTTTTTCACCCGGCAAAATCAATTGTGCCGCCGCATACAATGTTTGCGTCGTGGAAGCCCAACCCCAAGGCTGACGATAAGTAAGCCCCGGATTTTGGAAATAAATGGCGCGGCGTTCGCCTCCGCGTTCCGGCGTGAAAATTTCAGCAGATTCCATCAATTTTTTATAAATCAGGTCCCATTTCCACAAATACGCTTCTGCCTGCGGTTTCGGTTCATGGTTCATAATAGCGGGAATCGCTTCCCAAAGCGGCCCGAGGTGATATTGTTCCAAATCCCGGTTAAAATCCTTTACTATCTGGCTTTGCATAAATTCCGTTGTTTCTCCCATCCTCATCTTCTCCCCTTTATTGATTAATATGAAATTTTGATAAATTCCGGTTGATCTGCCCGTAATGTTTGGCAATATGTTCGACAATTAAGTGATCGACAATAAACGAAACCGGCTTGGTCCCAAAGTTCGGATTTTTGCTTTCCGCTTCGATCTGCAGGGTGTCTTCATCCAGTTTTTCCAGCCGGCCGGAAAGCTCGGTTTTTAAGCTGCGGAGTCCCGCCAAAACTTCTGAAACGGACTGGCTGTCTGTTGTGTTCACGGCTTCAAGCCGCGCTTCGTCGTTCAGCCCGCGACCCCATTTGATCTGCGGATTTTCTTTGATTTTTTCAATTTCCCCCATCCAGTAAGGCCCGACTTCCAGGACATGGCATAGGATTTGCATGATCGACCATTCTTCTTCACTCGGTTTTTTGCGGATGATGTCTTCGGAAAGCCCCTCCGCCGTTTTAATGATCTGATCAAGCGATTTGTGCACAGACCGGATTGCGTTTTCCATATACGGAATTGCCATTACACCATCACCTCAGTCGTTTTTTTCACTTTGTTCTCAAGGGCACCGATTTTGTCAATTTCAATCCGGACCACATCCCCGTCTTTCAGGAACACTTGCGGATCGCGGGCAAATCCGACTCCCCCGGGCGTTCCAGTTAAAATGACATCGCCCGGTTCAAGTGTCATTAAGTTTGACAAAAATTCAACCAAGTATGGGACTGTGAAAACAAGATTGGCTGTATTCGTATGCTGCCTTTCTTCCCCGTTGACAGTAACAACCATTTCAAGGCCGGACGGATCAGTGAGTTCATCACCCGTAACAAGCCATGGCCCCATTGGCGCTGTGCCGTCCACCGATTTACCTTGAAGCCATTGCAATGTTCTGCGCTGAATATCCCGGTACGTGACATCATTGACAATCGTGTAGCCGGCAACATAGTCGAGTGCCTCTTCCTGTGAAACATTTCTTGCCTTTTTTCCGATGACAAAAGCAAATTCCCCTTCGTAATCCAGCTGCTCCGAGATCGGGAAGAACGGAATATCATCCTGCGGCCCGATGACCGTATTTGCAAATTTGGCAAACACAACCGGATACGGAGGCAGTTCCCGCTTCATTTCAAGAATATGCTCTTTGTAGTTGTGCCCGACGCAAATCATTTTCCCCGGTTTCGGTACAGGCGCTTCCAGTTTCACTTCTTCAGCCGGAAAAACAAGCCGCCTTTCTTTATCTGTCTTTACTTTCAAGGCATAGTCCACCGCTTCTTTTGCGTATGCCATGCTTTCTTTGCCGCCCTCTAGAAATCCGTTCATATCATTTGGAATGTAAGCTTCCGCAATTTGCCGAGCGCGGCGTTTCCCCTTTGATTCCAAAAGTGCCGTAAAAGCCGTATGCAAGTCTACGGCAAGCCCGTCTACGTACGCGCCAATTCTAGCCACACCTTCATAACGGAAGGTCAAAAGTTTCATCCCATCATCCCCATTCCTGTTTTGTACACGGTTACATTTTTAACCAGACATCTTGAATGAAAGGCAAATCTTACATTTGCACCCATTCTTCCCTTTTTTGTATTATAACATTAGTAATCGATGTTCACTTATATGATACAAGGTGGACGATTCGGTTGTCAATACTTTCTATTCTGATTTTTTCAAACGACAAAACCACGGTAACATGATCCATGCTATAATGGGTTTTGTCTGCAACTTTTTCGAAATTTATAGGAGGCCTTTTTATGGATATCATCAAAAACGGCTCGACCATTCAATCGCTCCAAGTTGGGAACAGTATTCTGGATGCCCTGTCAAAGCAAAGAAGGCCGTTAAAATTCTCCGATATTCAGGAATTAACCGGGATTACCAAAAGCAATCTGTACAAATATTTAAATACATTTGTCCAACTCGGCATTTTATACAAAGATGACGCCGGCCTTTATACATTCGGGCCAAAATTGATTGAATACGGCATGGCTGCGGTGGATCAGGAAAATGTATTGGATAGGGTTGTGCCTTTTCTCGAAAAACTCAATCATGCAACACGCTGCTCCACGCTTTTTGCAGTCTGGACGCCAGAGGGACCGATGATCATCAAACTTGTCAACAGCAATCCGGGGTTTAATATTGGGGCACAAATTGGCACCATTCCGCCGCTAGCTTCCGCTGTTGGAAAAATTTTTCTCGCTTTTATGGATCAGGGCACCATCCGGGAGTGGAAGGAGCGGGAATCGGCAAAATTGGACCACAACGTGAAGGCGGATTTGGAAAAAGAAATCCGGTCTGTCCGTAAACAGAAAATCGCCTTTGCGAAAGAGCCAATTTTAACTTCAGTCTCCTCGATCGCCATCCCGGTTTTTAATTATAAGAAAACCTTGCTTGGCGCCATCGCGGTTGTCGGCTTCTCGGGACAGATTCCCGCGGCGGAAGGAGAGAATGTTGCATTTATCATTAACATTAAAAAAACAGGGCTTCAAGTGTCACAGGCATTCGGGTACAGCGAGGATTCCGTGACCCCTTCCAAATAAAAGCATTCTCCCGGAAAAACATGTTGCTGATCCGGTATAGATGTCCAAATAGCAGGATAACCCCTGCTATTTTGTTTTTTCTGATTGTTATACAAAATAGTCTTGCTATGCGATACCCCTCCAAATATAATCAAAATAGAGAACCGAGTTTTCTATTTTGATAAAAATTGTAAGCGATTTCTGATTTGGGGGGATATGCAAATATGAATTTTTACCCGTCTTGAGAAAAAAAGCAAACTTTTTCTTGGTTTGGGAATGGGAACGGGCAATAGTGAAAGCAAGACGGGTTTTTCCCGGTAACAGAACACGAAATTTTTTACACGGATAGGGATGAAAGGGAGAAAATGACAATCATGGAGGTCAACAGATGAACAGTGGCACATCACATAAAACGGGCGGAATTTTATCTGTATAAAATGAACAAAATATCGCAGCTCTGTTGCCTGCTGTAAAAGTAGTCACCATGCAAATTGCTGTTCCTTCCATCCCCAAACCAGCACTAGAAATCAGACGAGATAAAAGATATTCCCATCCGGCCCAAGCGGAATATTGCCTGCTTCCAAAATGTCCAGCAAAAAGGAAACCGGGTTTTCCTTTTCTGCCAGTTCATACAAGCAGTAAAGCAAGCTGATGTACAGGGCATGCCCAATCAAAAATTGTACTGTTTCCCGGTCCCCGAAAATGGCAAAAGCCTGATCAAATGTACGGTGAAAAATGGCTTCCGGCATTTTATACACAACGTCTTCCAAAATTTTCCCCTTGCCTTGAGCGTCTATTTTTACTTTTAATTGATCCGGAATGTCTTTTAAAACATTCCATAGCTCACATCCTTCAAATGTAAGCTGTTTAGCCGTATCCCCCAGTTTTTCTTTTGAGATCCACTTCACATCCAGTTTCCGAGTACCGAAACAGGCGGCAAATTCCTTTATTTTCTGCTCCGCATACGGATTCTCCCTACCGGCATTGCTGTACCACGGAACAGAGACAAGGCGGGCAATCATCTCATTTACAGATCGGGCAAGCGATCCGTACTTTTTTTCACTGATGACTTCGGCAACCGTCATGGTGCACACTCCTTTCGCCTGAAGATTTAATATTTTGTTGTCAGTTCTGGCGGTCCGAACTTCGGCCCATATGGCCCCTCGTCCAGCCATCTCCCCATACTCGGCACGACAGAAACGAGCGATGCGGCAATTTCCCGTTTCATATTCATTTCGCGCGAATCCCCTTGCAAATGGTGTAACGCCGTTGAAGAGCCGTCCCGGTTCCAAAGCGCGGCAATTCTGCGTTCCTTGGCAGATGCGGCGATGGCTGCTTTTCTTTCCTCCTCGGAAGAAGCGGAAAGCGCCTTTTCAATGCCGCGGACAGCAATCACGGCATCCGGCACACCGGAATTCAGGCCGCGCGCGCCAAATGGAGCAAACAGGTGGGCAGCTTCTCCTGCCAACAGAACACGGTGGTGCTCGTCCGTAAATGCATTTACGACCACCTGATGGAAACGATACGAAGAAACCCATGTAATGCTGTCTGCATATTTAGGGTCCATCACTTTCGGCATCCATTTTTTTACATTTTCAACGCCCATGTAATCTTCCGGCTTGTCGGAAGAAAGCAATTGGAGATCAATTCGCCAGCCGTCTTTAAACGGCACAAACATGACATTTCGTCCTCCCATAGCCGGGTGCTGGTAATGGAAAGTCCGTTCTAGTGGAAGTGGATTGTCCGGATCTTCCTTGACATCGACGACAATAAATGTATCCGCTGTCCGTGGTCCTTCAAACCGGAGGCCGGCCTGTTCTCTGACAACCGAGCGTGCGCCATCACAGCCGATCACATATTCCGCCTCCCATACATTGCCGTTTTCCGTTACCAAGCGGACACCGCTTTTTGAAATATCCATGGTTTGGACCGGTTCCCCCCACACAAATTCAACGCCGGCATGTACACACGCCTCATACAGATATTTTTCAATTTCATGCTGGTGGAGCGATGTAAAATGCGGCAGATGATGCGGGTCTTTGTTGTCGGTCACACCGTAGTTGCGCACATACACTTGTTTGCCTTTATAAAGCGTGCGTTTCACCGGCCAAATAATCCCGTTCCGTGCCAATGTAAAACCTAGCCCTTTTGATGTTTCTTCAAGCAATTTTAACGTTGCATTGTGCAAATAGATGGCCCTGCTTCCGGCGCGGGGCCTGCCATACGGTTCTGCTTCAATCACAACAGACGAAATGCCCTTTTCTTTTAAAGCAAGGCCGGCCACCAGTCCGACCGGCCCGGCGCCGACAACAACCACATCCGTTTTTTTCGTTTCTCCCATCGTTGCATGTCTCCTTTTTATCGATTTGAAGTCCCGGCAAGCAATATTTCTTTGATATCTTCAGGAATCGGGAAGGCTTTCGGCTTTTCATTGAAATGGGCCCACGCTCTGATTTCATACCCTTCTGCAACCGGCTGTCCGTCTTTTATAAAGCGGTGGCCGATTTTAAAGACTTTTTTCCGCAGTTCTTGTATTTCGCTTTGCACTTCTACCTCATCCTCAAATAAAAGCGAACTTTTAAACTGGCAGTGGGCTTCGAGAAGTGGGATGATCGTTTGCCGTTCAGCCAATAATCTGGACGATGGAAACCCCGCTGTGGCAAAAAAATGATGTGTCGCTTCATCCATCCATTTGTAAAAATTCGGGTAAAACACAATCCCTGCCGCATCCGTATCGCCCCATTTCACATCAAATCGGTATATGGCCGGCATGGATTCACTTCCTTTCCAGTGATTTTGGATTGCTTTGAACAGCGGTTTTCAGCAGCTGCTCCCGGAGTCTGACTTTTTGAATTTTGCCGCTTGCCGTCGTTGGAAAATCCTGTGTGAACAAAATGCGCTGTGGGACTTTATAAATCGCAATCCACTCTTTCAAATAGGTGAGGATGTCTTCCTCCGAACAATCCGCCCCTTCTTTGAGACGAATGACAGCGCATACAATTTCACCCAGCATTTCATCCGGAAATCCAATTACCGCAGACTCAAGGATATAGGGATGCTTCGACAAGACGGCTTCAATTTCCTGTGGGTAAATATTAAATCCGCCGCGGATAATCATTTCCTTTTTTCGGCCGACAAATTTCAGATAGCCATCTTCATCAAGCATGCCTAAATCTCCTGTATAGAACCAGCCTTCGCTGTCAAGCACCTGGTCCGTCTGTTCCGGCATCTTATAGTACCCTTTCATGACCGCAAAGCTTCTAACAGCAATCTCTCCGACCACACCATGCGGAACCGTCTCCCTTTTGTCATTGACAATCTTCAGTTCGACACCCGGGATAGGCCGGCCAAGTGTTTCCAGTATTTTATCTTCATCATCTTCAAAGGTGGTAGAAGTGACAGTCACGGCTTCTGTAATGCCAAAGGACTGGTTCAGCTCCATTCCCATTTTCTCCCTGATTTCTTTGACTTTGTTGGGGGGAATAGGGGAGGCACCGACAATCCCGGTTCGAAGCGAAGAAAGATTATAATTTTCCAAATTTTCCACTTCCAATTGTTTCAAAAACATGGTTGGGACCCCTTGCTGAACGGTTATGCTCTCTTGTTCAATCAGTTTCAACGTTTGCTCCGCCCGGAATTTTTCCTGCAACAGGATCCGAGCTCCGGCGGAAATGGCGCAAACCAGGTTAATCGCCAGCCCAAATATGTGGAAAAGCGGGGCTGAGATGATAAAGGCATCCTGATCCGTGCATTTCAAGACGGATGCAATGGTACGGGCAGATTGGACTACTGCCCGGTGTGTGATCATGACACCTTTTGGCTTGCCGGTCGTGCCGGATGTATATAAAATACAAAAGACATCATTATCCGCGTCTATTTTCGTCTTTTGGACGGATCTATAGCTTGCCGCCCCACCGGTATACTCATCAAACGAAGGAAAACCCATCAGCGGGAACCGTACGGTAATGGATTCTTTTACCCATTGTAAAGATTGTTGGAAGCCAAGGTTTTTTTCCAAACTTTCGGAAGCAATTAAAAGAACAGGTGCTGCATTATCGAGAATGTATTCCAACTCATGAGATTTATAAAGCGGATTGATTGGGACAAGAATTGCGCCTATTTTGGCTGCGGCAAAATAGATGACAGCCGCTTCATACCAGTTTGGCAGGCTGACGGCAATCCGGTCACCTTTTTTCACGCCCTTTGCTGCCAGTACATTGGCGAAATGATCTACATCTTGTAAGAGTGCCGAATAAGAAACTCTATTTTTTAGATCATATATCGCTTCTTTTCGCCCGTATTTTTCCGCCGTAAAAACCAATTGTTCGTATACGCTGAAAAGATTCGGATCTTTCTCCACGGCCATCCCCCTGTTCATGTAAAATAAAGAAACCGGCACCATGACAAAAAGTCCGCCATTATGGCCAAACCTTCAAAAAAACAATCGGGATCTGTTTTTGGCCCAATTGTCCGCTTGTGCCTTTCAAAGAGACAAATCATTCCCGCAATGCAAACCAAATGTCTTTGGGGACTCCTGCTAAAGACAAATCGTTGCGGAGCGTCCTTTTGTGCTTCTCAAAAACGCAAATCAAATCTGCAACATAAGCCAAGTGTTTTTTGACCCTCCCAAAAATAGCAGCTGCCTTTTTACGGCCGGCTTGTGCAAGCGTCTGAACCTGTCCTATGCGCTCCTCCTTCAGCTAAAAATTACAAGGCTTCCCAAACTGCTGCGATTCCTTGCCCGCCGCCGATGCACACGGCGGAAGCACCGTACTTTTGTTTTCGCCTGCGCATTTCATATATCAGGGCAGTGGTGATCCTCGTGCCGCTTGCTGCAAGCGGGTGCCCGAGCGCAATCGCACCGCCGTTCACATTCCCCATCTCAAGATCAAAACCGAGTTCTTTCTGGCACGCCAAATACTGTGCAGAGAAGGCTTCATTGATTTCAATTAAATTTAGATCACTTATCGTAAGCTTTGCTTTCTTTAAAGCGTTTCGGATTGCCGGAACCGGGCCAATCCCCATATATTTCGGCTCCACGCCGACAACGTTCCAGGACACAAGGCGGGCAATGGGCTTTAAGCCTTTTTGCCCCGCATAGTCGCTTGATGCCACTACCACTGCACCGGCGCCGTCCACCATCCCGCTTGCATTCCCTGCTGTGACCACGCCGTTTTCTATGAATCTCGGTTTCAGCCGGGCGAGCTGCTCCATGCTCGTGTCGCGGATATGTTCATCGTCTTTCACGACAATGTCCCCTTTCCGCCCTTTTACCGTCACCGGCACAATCTCTTCCTGCAAGTACCCCTTTTCCCGTGCCCGTTTCGCCCGTTCGTGGCTGGAAAGGGCATGCTGGTCGATTTCTTCTCTCGTAATCCCGTATTTTGCCGCCAGGTTCTCGGCCGTTTGTGCCATCGTGCAGTCCCCGTATGTATCATACAGACCGTCCCACAGCCAGTCCTCCACTTTCGGGGAACCGAGCGGGCTGCCCCAGCGCATGCCCCGAATGACATGCGGCACCTGACTCATATTTTCCGTTCCTCCGGCAAGAACGACTTCCGCTTCCCCGGTTAAAATATAACGCGCCGCTGTTACGATCGCTTCAAGCCCCGTCCCGCACAGCCGGTTAATCGTAATAGCGGGCACATCAATCGGCGTTCCTGCCTTCAAGCCGACATGCCTTGCGAGCAAATGGGCATCTTTGCTCGATTGCTGTACATTGCCGAAGACGACATGGTCAATTTCTTCAGCTGAAATATTCGATTTTTTAATGGCTTCTTTTGCCGCAATCGCCCCCAGATCGGTGGCCGTGATTTCGCGCAATGAACCCGAAAGCTCTGTAAACGGCGTTCTTGCGCCTTCAAGCAGTACAATATCGGTCATCTGATCCCCCCCTATCTGCCAGAAAAAGCCGGTTTCCTTTTTTCAACAAAAGCGTTTAATCCTTCTTTTCGGTCTTCGGTGGAAAAAGCATTGCCAAAGCAGGCCGCTTCAATCGTAAGCCCGGTTTCTATATCGGTATTCGAGCCGGCATTG
Source organism: Weizmannia agrestimuris (assembly GCF_943193165.1). NCBI lineage: Bacteria > Bacillati > Bacillota > Bacilli > Caryophanales > Bacillaceae > Heyndrickxia > Weizmannia agrestimuris. The sequence goes on along the minus strand of NZ_CALPDC010000022.1, from coordinate 18,956 downwards.
ACTGCTGTTTTTAGCATTTGCATTGCGACCGGCGGCTTCTGTGCAAGTTTCCGGGCCCACTCTTTCGCTGTATCTAGCACTTCATCTGGCGGTACAACTTTATTCACAATATGCAGCGCAAGCGCACGGTTTGCGTCTATCATCTCCCCGAAGTAGAGCAACTCCTTTGCGACCCCCTGCCCGACGATTTTTTGCAGGCGCTGGGTACCGCCGCCGCCCGGAATAATCCCGAGGCCGGCTTCCGGAAAAGCAAATTTAGCTTTTTCGGAACTGATCCGCAAATCACAGACAAGTGCAAGTTCAAAACCGCCGCCCAATGCAAGGCCGTTTAACGCGGCAATGACCGGTTTCGATGTATTTTCGATTTGGGTAAAAACCGCCCGCGACATTTTATTCATTTTGTTCACACCGACAAGGTCAAGCCCGGCCATTTCATTAATATCGGCGCCGGCCACAAACGCTTTTTCCCCGCTTCCGGTCAGGACAATGGCGCGTACTTCATCGTCTGCATCCAGTTCATGAAAAATATGCGATAACTCCTGGAATACTTGTGTGCTGAGCGGATTGACAGGCGGCCTATTGATTGTGACGACTGCAACCGACTCTTCTTTTTCGCATAGCAAATATTGATGACTCACGCTTTGACCTCCTCTTTGTTGTAATCATAAAATCCCGCGCCAGTCTTTTTCCCGAGCCGGTTCGCTTTTACGAGCTGTTTTAACAAAAGCGGTGGTGCAAAATGCGGGTCGTTCAACTCTTCTTTTAAATAATTCATGACATGGTAGCCGATATCAACGCCGGCAAAATCTTGCAGCGTAAACGGCCCCATCGGATAGTTCAGCCCAAGTTTTACCGCCTTGTCGATATCTTCCGCCGTTGCCACGCCTTCTTCCAAAATTTTAATGGCTTCGATAAATTGCGGAATCATAATGCGGTTGACAATAAAGCCGGGAGAGTCTTTTTTCACCTCCACCGGTTCTTTCGATAGCGATTTGGATAACGTTTTCAATTCTTCCACCGTTTCATCGCTCGTGTTGAAACCCCTAACAACTTCCACGAGTTTCATCAACTGGGCCGGATTGAAAAAATGCATGCCTGCAACGCGATCAGGCCGGGTGGTGGCGGAGGCGATTTCCGTAATCGACATCGAAGACGTATTTGTAGCAAGAATGACATGGTCTGGGACAATCCCGTCAAGCTGCGAGAATACTTGTTTCTTCAATTCCAAGTCTTCAAGGACAGCTTCAATGACAATATCGGCATCTTTCATGTCATCCAGATTGGTTGTCGTCCGGATTCGCGCAAGCGTTTCCTGTTTTTCCGTCTCCGTCATTTTTCCTTTTGCAACACTTTTGGACATAAATTGGTCCATCCTCGCCAAAGCGCCGTCAAGAAAACGGTCTTCAATGTCCCGTAAAATGACCTGGAATCCCTTCATGGCTGCTAAATTGGCAATGCCGGATCCCATTGAACCGGCGCCTACTACCCCAATGGTTTGAATTGACATATTTTTATCTCCCATCCTATTATACTTAACTTTCTGTTAATTCATTGTAAGCCTTTTCGATTTGGATGGGTACCTGCAGACTGTATGGTTTTTTTAAAACTTTTCCTACACTTTGTAGGAGTGTTTCCGCCTTCCAGCGTTCCTGATCGGCTAGGCCGTACTGTCAAAAACAAACCGTTTAAAACGCTTGCCTTTTTGGATCCTTGTCTGTGACAGGTTTTTTCAAAGAAAAAACACCTTTCATCTAAAAAGGTGTCCATCTCTGTTTAAGCGTCTTCATCGGGAAGACGTTTTTTACGATATCCGTACATCTCATATAACTTAAGGGCCATCATCAAATTGAAGCGCGTTTCCGAGTCATTCAGCCTAATGTTCAACAGCGACTCAATTCTTTCAAGCCGGTAGAGCAGCGAGCTTCTGTGCATGAACAACTCCTTTGAGGTGCTGTTGACGTTCCCGTTATTTTTTAAATACACATCCAGTGTGTGGCAAAGATTCATGCTTTTTGAATCAGAATACTCGATTAAAGGACCCAGCTGTTTTCTTAAAAACAAGTCAATGGCAGTGGGGTTGTTCAGATGATGCAGAATGGTATAGGAACCGAGCGCTTCAAAAAAAGCGAATTTTTCCTTTCGCAGGCGAGCCTTTACGACTTTATGCGCCTGCAATGCCTGTTTGAAGCTTTCTTGATAATCTTCTACATTTTGTTTCAGACCCGATTCCCATAAACAGCGCACAGTTTTTCCATTCATCCGCTGCCCAATGTTCCATTTTTTCATGCAAGGCTGGCCAGTCATGCCCTTTTTCGCGTGTTGCCGGGGCAATGACAATAAACATGCCTTCCACGCTTGCCGTTAGGATGTCTTTGTCCCACTCCAGCAATTTTGATTTGATAAAATCCCATATTTGTGCCGTCTGATCTTCCTTTTGTCCGTCCGGCGCAATGGATAGAACAGCAACTCGGTGACTTTTAAATAAATCCCACTGCAAAAAATTGGCATATTGCAGGACGGACTTTTTATTTTTGATTTTACCGGTTAAGATCTGGCTGACAAAACTGTCCTTTTCCTGCTCTTTCGCTTCGAGGACGAGCCGCTGCTTCATAAATTGGATCGAGCATATATTTTTGGACAAATCAACGGTAAGCCGGTCAAATTCATCGAAACCATCCGGATTTCTTCCTATTGCCAAAAATCCGAGCAGGCGGTTTTCAGCGCTGATCCGCCAAAAGGAAAAAACAGATTCATCCGGGTTTTGAACCGTAAATCCATCTTTAAAAGATTTTTTTAGCTTTTTCGCCTCCTGTGCGAGCGCTGTAACGTTAACCGGTTTTTCTGGGCTTATGGTTTGAATGGCAATTGGTTGCATGAACTGATCAAATAACACAATAGAGCTTTTAAAAATTTCCGCGAACGCAAAGAGGATCGCATCGAAACTTTCATTTTTAACGGTTTCTTTGATCAGCTTTTGCTCATAGTCGAGAAGACTGAGCAATCGGTTTTTGCGTTCTTTTTCATTGTTGTAAAGCCGGGCATTTTCAAGCAGGGCTGCAATATATTGGGAAAGAAAGTCCAGCACGGCCAGGTCTTCTTCCGTAAATCGGCCGGAATACTTTTTTTCAATATGCAGCACCCCTACTGTTTTGACGTTCACAACAAGTGGGATAGTCAGCTGGCTGCTTCCCGGTTCTTCAAGATAAGGAAAGGTATCTTTTAAACGGTAATTATCCATCGGAATGATTTTCGGGTAGTCCATCTTCCCGTAGGCCGGGGGTTGAAAAACAAAGCTGTTTTCTTTCTCGCTATAGGCGTAAATGCAGGCAAAATCCGCTTTTGTCCACAGGCCTGCCTTTGAGGTTAAATCCGCAATATAATTTTCGAACGGTTTTTCCAAGGAAAGGCTCTGGCTGATCCACTCCATCCCTTTTATTCTTTTTGATTGCATTTCTTTTTGCTTCACCATTTTTAAAATGACGGCGATGTCTTTTCCAAACTCCTCAAAAGACTGTTCGAGGTCAAGGAGGGGGACATAATGGTCATACCCGAAAATGCAAAGCCCGAACGGATGGTTTTTTTCCGCCAGCGGAACGGTAAACCACGTTTTTGCCCCCATCTCTTTTAATTTGCTGATAAGCAGGCAGTTTTCATCCCCGTCCTTTTGCGAAGTTAAATTCTGGGCCAGCAGTTTCGGCGTACAGCGTCCAACCGGTATCGGGAATGCGGCGGCAATCGAATCCAGTTTTCCGCTCCAGGCCTTGCAGATCAAAGCGTCCGTTTCGATTAATGCAACCCCTACAAAATCAAAGTTTATTGCTGCATGAAAATAATTCGTCAAATATTGAAGCGCTTCTTCTTCCGTATCAAATTGGATTAACTGGCGCGATGTATTTCTTAAATGCTCCTCCACATCTTTCATCAGCCTGTTCAGCTTAATGTCATGCACGATCCTCCCCTCCTTTTGAATTTTCACGGCTCGTTTTTGACGCTTTGTACACATTCAAGCCTTTCCTGTAAAACGCGTGTTCTTTTTGTGCAATACTGTCCCCGACTTTTAACTTTTTGCCGGCTCTTTCGCGATGGAAACGCTAACTTTATTGTATAGAATACCGTGGAGCTTGTCACACCATTATTTATTATCTGAATTTACTGCTAAAAATGAGCAAACGGACAGGGAACCTCTTTTCCCTGCCCATTTTGTGTAAACGGCTAATGTGTCGCTTTTATTTCTGAATCCAACTTTTCCTGCTCCCCGGCATGATCGTGCACCCCATACTTCTCCTGGACGAAAAGCATCGCAAGCCCTCCAAGGACTGCCGCTACGGCAATGGCCGAAAAATTGTATTGCGGAGAAAGCTGCAATGAGAGCAAAAATCCGACAAATGTGGGCGCGATGATTCCTCCTATCCTGCCAAATGCCATTGTGCTGCCTAAAGCGGTTGACCGCATTTGGACAGGATAATATTGCGAAACAAAGGCATTGGATAAATTTTGAACACCTACAGAAGCCGCACCCACGATAGCAATTAAACCGGGTGCAAGAACGGTGCTGTTGCTGAAGCCGATAAAAGAAAGCGACAGTGCGCCGACAAAGAATAAAGGCACAAGCACTTTTTTAAAGCCAAGTTTATCGACGAGCGGTCCGAATACAAGGGTTCCCGCGATGGCTCCAACCTGCATCACAGCGGTAAAAACCAAACTGGAACTTAAATCATAGCCGGCCTGCATCATGAGGCGGGGAAGCCATGTATTCATGGAGTAAATCAATACGAATGCACTGAAGCAGGAAACCCAGAACATGCAAGTACTAAAAGCACGCTTTTGTTCAAACAGCTTGACAACCGGAGAGCCTTTCTCCTTAAACGGAACTTCTTCGTATTGTAAAGAAACTGTCTTATCTAAACTTGGGTTCACTCTCCGCAGAACCTGCCTCACTTTTTCTTCATCCCCTTTTGCTAAAAGAAAACTGATCGATTCCGGGAGATGCTTGATGAAAAATGGCGTTAAAAGAAGCGGCAAGCCCCCTATCCAATAAACCGCTTCCCAACCGGCTATAGGAAGCAATGCCCGTGTTGTTAATGCGGCTGCAATGGCGCCGGCAGAGTAACCGCAAAATACAAAGGACACGACTGCAGACCGGATATATTTCGGGGAAAATTCAGTTGCCAATGCAATAACGTTCGGCATAACCCCTCCCAGGCCGACGCCGGCGAGAATGCGAAATACCGTAAACATTACCGGCCCTTGCGCAAACCCGGATAGAAACATAAACAAACTGAAAAGAACCGTCGTAAAAATAATGACATTCTTCCTACCCATTTTATCCGCAAGAACACCAAACGCGATCGCACCGACTGCTGTCCCGATTACCGTATAGCTGCCAATCGCACCAGCTAAAACATCCGAAATTCCCCATTCTTTGATTAAAGAAGGAACAGTCGCGCCGTATACCACAACGTCATACCCGTCAAACATAATGGCAAAAAAAAGCCAAAAAACCAGCAATCCGTGAAAAGAGTGGAAACGGCTTTGATCGATAACCCGGTTTGGATTCACAAATTTCATTTTTTACCTCCCAATATAATAGTAAATGCTTATAAAATGCATCGATTCAACTGCCTTTTATTTAATTGAATTTTAACAATTTGTTAAATAAACTTTTACATCTGATTTGTAGGAAATCGTTCCTGCCGTTTTAAACAACTTGTTGGAACCATTAACAGCATTCTCTTTTAGTACCCCTCTAAGAATGCTAAAATAGAGAGAAATAACATCGGCAAAAAGGATGCTTGCCTTATGTCTGAAGCAAAAACAACTGTTAAAATCCAATCCCTCCTTGTTGGTTTTTCTATCATTGATGTGATTGTAAAGCATGGCAAACCGATTAAGTTTAATGAAATTCATGCCCGTACAAATATTACAAAAAGCAATCTGTATAAATACTTAAATACACTGATTTCCATTGGTGCCATTCACCGGAATAAAGAAACCGGGTTATACTCCCCCGGAAGCACATTGATCCAATACGGTATGGCCGCAGTCAACCAGGAAGATATTGTGGCCAAAACTGCATATTATCTTGAAGAAATTAATCATACTTTCGGGGAGACGACTTTGCTGGCCGTATGGACGCATGGCGGCCCGATGATCGTAAAAATGATACACAGCCGGGCCGGACTCAATCTCGGCGGGCAGGTAGGAACCATTCTTCCTGTTCATTCAGCAGCCGGGATGCTTTTTGCCGCCTATAAAAAAGGGCCAATGATTGAAGAATGGATTGGAAAGGGCATTGCCAACATGGTTCCTGATGAGAGGAGTAATCTGAGGGAGAAGCTTAAAGCCATTCAAAAAGAAGGCATTTCATTTGCCAAAGATGCTCTGGCAAAATCAATTTCATCAGCTGCCATTCCAATTTTTAATTACGATCGCCATCTGCTCGGTGCAGTTGTCATTGTTGGTCTTGGGGATACGGTTCCATTACGGGCAGAAGAGGAATCCAGTCGTTACCTTTTGCAAAAAAGCCTTGAAATTTCAGCTGAATTCGGATATGAGTCGGGACAGTCACCAGCGGAGGAATCTTAACCGCAAAAACTTTACGGAATCTATCAGAAAAAGGACCGTCAACTGTGATGTTTTGGCGGCCCTTTATTTTAAATTAAATTGTTACATCCACAGTAAATTCCCCAATCTGCTCAATGCTGATTTTAACGCGGTCCCCTTCCCGGATCGGGCCGACTCCCTCCGGCGTGCCGGTTGCAATAATATCGCCCGGATGAAGGGTCATATGGTCGCAAGCCAGTTCAAAACATTTATAGCAGTCATAGATTAAATATTTCGTGCTGCCGCTCTGGCGCAGTTCATCATTTACCCAAAGTGAAATTGCCAGATCATTGGGATTTTTAATTTCATCCTCCGTCACAATCCAAGGGCCAATCGGGGTAAATGTATCAAACGATTTTCTCCATGTCCGCTCTTCATTTCCGCGGATGGAAATATCCAGCAAAGCAAAATATCCGAAAATATAATCCTTTGCTTCCCTTGCTTTTACATTTTTTGCTTTTTTGCCGACAATGTATCCAAGCTCCGCTTCGTGGTCCGTCCGCCTTTCCGGGAATGGGAGAATTATCGGGTCCGACGGTCCTGACAGCGATTGCGGAGATTTTAAGAACAAGGACAGCTCTTCAATTGTTCTCGGCGCATTGTTAAATTGGTGGTTCATTTCTTCCTGGTGTTTAAGATAATTTACCGGCGCTGCCCATATCTTCCCTGCTCCCGACACAGGGCATTTGAGTGTAACCCCATTTAAGGGATAAGAAACACCCGAAGCAATTTCCTGTTCAATATTTTCCTTCCATTCATCATAATGTGCCATGAGTTTGAGGAAGGAAGCATGCGGGTCATTGCGATCCCAATTCGTCACTTTTGAAATATCTGTAATGCGATCCCCTGTTACCGCGCCAAGCAAGTCTTCGTTAAAAATTGCGATTTTCACAAATTTCCGCTCCTCTCAGGCAAGTCCGTCCGGTACGAATTCCCTTTCAATTTCCTGGTGCCCGCCATGCTCTTCGTATGCCTCACTATATTCCAGCTCCAGTTTTTCCATAATCGGTTTGTCATTAAATGAAAAGAGAAGGACATCTGCATTTCCGGTATTCACATGCTCATGAACACTCCATGGTGGCAGAATGAAAAAGTCTCCTTTTTCCCACTCAAATTTCTGGCCGTCTATCACCGTATAACCTTTTCCTTCTAACACATGATAAATTGCACTGTGGACATGGCGGTGCGCTTTCGTCTGCCGGCCGGGGCTGAGTTTTTGCATCATGGTTCCGATGCGCACATCCGCCGAACCACCCGTTTTCGGATTGATGTATTCAATGGCATAGCCGTCAAAAGGGTCCCAGTCATACAATCCAACAATGCACTTACCTGGTTAAACTTATAGGCAAAAACAGGGGATGGATAATCCGGTGCTGGTTTCTCATGCAGTTTTTTAAACGCGTTCCTTGCAAATTGGCCATTGGAATCACTCTCTGAATCTGCCAGCGGATATGATTCTTCTTCGTACGGTTCAAAGAAAGAGGCAGCCAGCGTACGGACAAGGCCCACATCCAATCCATCCATCCAGATCACCGGCCCAGTCCCCTCATGCCTGTGTTCATGCCATGTCCAAGCCGGTGTCAATACCATGTCGCCACGCTCCATGTAAGCTTTCTCGCCGTTCACTGCCGTATAGGCACCAGTTCCTTCGAGAATAAAACGGATAGCTGACTGGGAATGGTGATGGGACGGGGCATACTCGCCCGGCAGAAGCAGCTGGATCCCGGCATACAATGTATGCGTGCCATAACCAACCAGCCCGCGTTTCAGCAAACTTGGATTCTGCAGATAAACAACACGGCGTTCCGCATCTTTTCCCGGTTCCACCAATTCACCGGACTGAAGCACATAATCTTTTATCGTCTGCCATTTCCATAAATAAGATTCAACATCATGTACCGGTTCCTTTGTGACCATATGTCCCAGATCAAACCATAAAGGGCCAAGATTGTGTTTTTTTAATCCTTCATAAAACTGATTTGCTTTTCCATGCACCTTACTTTCAACCATCCACCCCACTCCTTTTTCTATATAGTTAATTTAATTATCTATATAGATCTTATTTGATGATATAAATCCTGTCAACTATTTTATTTTATTTTTCTAAAAATTTTTAAGTAAAAAGCCTGCTGGCATCATGTATGCAGGCAGACAGGGCTTTTTCACAATATCAAATGCAGAATTTTTGGCATGGATAGCCGGCCCGAAAATAAGTAAAATCTACGGAACGCAGCATCCGTTCTTTCTAAAACGCATGGAACGGCTGGATAATCTTCTCCGCAACTTTCCAGCATATCCATTTCATTAGACACATCTTTCACGCCTGCAGCCGCCTTAAGCAATCATGTCAAATAAAAAGGGGTTCCAGTTGATGAGAGTACGCTCCCTTCCCCCCAGACTTCTCTTATATACACCTGAGAGCTTAGAAAATTTCATATTTTATGCATCCAGCTGAACCGAGTCCCAACAAAATATCGGAATCGCTTACAAAATTACACCAATCTTTAACATTTTCTCCTGTATCGCTTTGCTACAATTAAAGTAGGATAAATATTTGGAAGAATTCAAAAGGGAGGGGTCAAAATGAATGCTGCCAACCAGCAAACGAAGAAGATGAAATGGCAATGGGTTTGGATCGCTGCTGCTTTTGCCGCTCTGATTGCGATTACGCTTCTCCCCCACATGAAAGGCCTGCCGATAGCCGGCCAACGTGCACTCGCCATCGTCGCCTTTGCCCTGATATTATGGGTGACAGAGGCTGTTTCCTACCAGGTTAGTGCCGCCATGATTGTTGGTTTAATTGCCCTCTTAATCGGACTTGCGCCAAGTATCCAGGATCCTTCACAAATGACGGGAACAGGCAATGCCCTGGCCATGGCCCTCAGTGGATTCAGCAGCTCTGCCGTTGCTCTTGTAGCCGCAGCCTTATTTCTGGCTGCTGCCATGCAGGTGACCAATCTTCATAAACGGCTTGCCCTCTGGATCTTGTCCCGCGTCGGCACGAAAACGAGTAACCTCGTCTTTGGCGCTATCCTTGTTTCCATCGTATTGGCATTTTTTGTTCCAAGCGCCACTGCCCGCGCCGGTGCCGTGGTCCCGATTTTACTCGGAATGGTAGCCGCATTCGGGCTGCCGAATAACAGCAAACTCGGCGCATTGCTGGTGATTACTTCCGTTCAGGCAGTTTCCATTTGGAACATCGGCATCAAAACGGCGGCCGCCCAGAATATGGTTGCACTCGGGTTTATTCAGAAAGAATTTGAAACGGACATTACATGGAGTTCCTGGTTTTTATATGCGGCTCCGTGGGCATTCATCATGTCCATCCTTTTGTTTTTCGTGATGACCCACTTAATTAAGCCGGAAACAAAAGCCCTTGAGGCAGGAAAAGATTTAATCGAAAATCAATTAAAAGAACTTGGCCATTTAAAAGCTTCTGAGATCCGTTTAATCGTGATTTCCTTGCTTTTATTGCTTTTCTGGACGACGGAAGGAAAACTTCATCCGTTTGATACGACCACTGTCACAATTATCGCGATTGGGATTTTACTGGCACCAAAGATCGGGGTTTTTGATTGGAAATCAGTTGAACATCTTATTCCGTGGGGAACCGTGATTGTGTTTGCAGTCGGCATTTCGCTCGGTACGGTTTTGCTAGACACCCATGGGGCACAATGGCTGTCTAACAAGATATTCGGCTCGCTCGGTCTGGAAACGATGCCGCTCATTGCTACGATTGCCCTTGTATCTTTGTTCAATATCCTGATCCATCTCGGCTTTGCAAGTGCGACCAGCCTGTCTTCAGCGCTGATTCCGATCTTTATTGCCCTCACTTCCACGATCCATCTGGGTGACAACCAAATCGGTTTCGTCCTGATCCAGCAATTTGTCATCAGCATCGGCTTCCTGCTTCCGGTCAACTCACCGCAAGGAATGCTCGCATACGGGACAGGCGCTTTTACGGCAAAAGATTTTCTGAAATCAGGCCTGCCATTGACCATTATCGGTTATCTATTAATCTTATTGTTCAGCATGACATACTGGAAATGGGTCGGATTGCTATAAGCAAGCTCTTTAATATGTAGACGAATGGGGATGGTGAAATGGACAGCAACCGGGATCTCATTTTGGAAAAAATCAGGAATAACCAAGCATGGTATGAATACGGTACTGCCCGGTTCAAAAGGATTTTGTCAGAGAATAAAGGAAAGATGCAGGCGGATGGCACGCATTATTATGATGAAAAAACAGACCGGCTTGAGCAACAGCGTTATTACCGGAAAGCCCGAAAGCACCCTGCATCTGGCCCGGCGTTATTTGCACTTTACCATGATCTCGTGCAAAAAACGCACAAAAACCGGCTGCCGTACCATGTCAGCAAAAACCAGTATTTGGTACATGTGTGGGCCTGCATCCGGACCATGAACGGCCGCACAGCTCATTTTTTGCCTAAAAAAACAGGGGTTTTCTGGCCCCTGTTCTGCTTTTACTTCCCAATCCCCTTTATCTCCATTGCCTTCACTGGTAAAAAGGTTTCGCCGGTACTGAGGTAAGTCACTTTCACCTGATCTCCTTCTTTCAAATAAATGGCCATTGGGACGGTATCCGAGCTGACGGTAAAGTTTTGGCCGCTAGCAAGCAGGAAGGAGACACTGGTATAATCGCCCGTTTTTTCTTTATATACACGGAGCACCTTGCCGGAGACGGTTTTCGTTTCCGAACCCGATGAGCCGTCAACACTGCTGCCGCCGCGCCGGAGGGCAATTTTATACAACTTAAGCGCAGCATCGGGTGTCGAAGCATTCACCGAGATTTCCGGATTGGCCGCGGAAACGATAAAATACGTCTGCAGAAAACCGTTGGAGTCAAGCACAGGCGTCAGCCAGCTGGCTTCTCCGTAAAAATTGTACAAAATCGGCATCGAGCCTTTCCATTTCTTCTCGATAAATTTTTTCTCGACAATTTGCAAATTGCCTTGCGAATCCATATACGATTCCTGCAAATTACCTGTATAATATGTAGCCTTCCCGGTCCGCGCGTTTGTAAGCGAATAGCCAAGCATCGAGTCCACATCTTTTTTCGGGCTGGTAAAATCGGTAAAATAATACATCGTCCCTTTATCATCAAAAATCGGGCTGACATTTGCTTCTGTTCCTTCATCCGTTGGGAGTTTCACATCCCGCTTGCCGAACAGCGTGTTCCAGTAACCGTGGACAAATTTGCCGAAATAACTGTTTTGCAGGCTGACGGCTTCCGGAGAAACAGCACCGTCAATAAAAGCAGGCGCCTGTTTTAAAGAATAGGACTTCATGGCCCCTGATTCCGGATCCACAAGTACAATGCCTTCCGCCTTAAATCCGTTCCTTGCCGATATAAAATGGCCGTAAGTCCGAATGTAATACGCTTTGCCGTGATCATCCACTTCCACTTGCGGCTCGCCGTAAAAAATCTTTTTCGGATAATGGAGGCGAATGTGGCGGGACAGGTTCTTCTGTAAGAAAGAAGAAGGCGTATAGCGCATATTTTGCTTTACAAATTTTGGATTGTCATCCGCATCTGTTGCGCTCATCACAAAATATCCGGGTGTTTCCCTGCCTTTTAGCCATTTAAAAAATCCGGAAAACTCCACCGGCGCAATATAAACGTACTTGCCGTTCACTTTCTGGATTTGCAGGTTTCCCAACTGGTAATAACTTGCATTCGGAACCTGGCCGAATGACTTCTTCATTTTATTGCGCGCAAACTTCGGCGGCACGCTCGCCGGTGTTTCCCGCTCATCAAACGGCTCAATTTCCGTTTTTTGCGCCATTTTCGCTGTGTGATATTTTTCCCCGGCATTCCAAAGCGGCGCTGTCAGCATATACCCGGCGATGCCCAAGGAAACGAGCAAAACGAGCCCCTTTGCGAACTGTTCTTTTCCACTGGCGAGAAAAGCACCGGCAAGAGAAGCAAAAAACAGTGCCGGCCAGAAAACGGATGGATTTAAATCCCTTTTCGTCACGTAGAAAAAAACAGCAGAAAGTACCCACAGCAACAGAAATAAAGATAAAAATGTCTTCAATTTTTCTCCACTTTGCGGCTCGCCGGCATGTTTCAATTTTTTATCTGAAAAAGGAAATACCAGCACCGCGGCAACCATCGCAAAAATGGCCGTAAACATGATGAGTAACCCCACATCAACCACCCTTTCTGATCATCTATACGAAAAACCAGAAAAGAAGTTTCATTAAAATAGAAGATGGATGGCATGCGGGGGAGGAATTTCGAGACGGATGTTGTAAATCTCCAGTTTTAAGTCCCTCTGTTTTCCGCTTCTGATCGCAAAATGGATCTCGTGCAGTACAGGCAAAAAACCGACACTCAATCCATGCGGCCTGACAGCAGTAAAACAGCCAGCCAGATCGTCCATAAAAAGACCGGTCCTACCGTAACCGGAATCACGAAATAGCCGAAGTCAAAATGCAGACACGTGATGATGATGCCGAAAAAGGCGAGCAGACTGGACCATCGGGCAGAGGCAGAAAACCATTTCGGAAAGGTGCCGCCAGCCTGTTTCATCGCCATGCCATAGCAGAAAATGCCGATCCAGCTGCAGGCAAAAGCGAAATAGCCGGACAACAGCCCGAAAGAAAAAACCGCTTCCCACACTTTGACATCTGTGCCTTTATTTCCGAGAATCGGGAGAATGGTTAATTCCGAGGCAAGGATCAATATCCAGGCTGCCAGTGCCACAAATATCATCCCTGCGCCGAAATCGGCAGTTTTATTGTTCCTTGCCATGTATGTTTTACTTGCAGCAAGCCCGGCCAGCCACAAGCTGATCGCAATAAGCATGAGGATATGGTCGCCTATCCAAAACTGTGCATGCTTGAACGCGTGATAATCTTTTTGAAGGTCATAAGGGTCGACAAGTGGCGGATGCAAAATCGTAGCGACAAGCATCAAAATTGCACCAAGCAAAATGAGCCAACCTTCCGGGCGTACTTTTTTGAATGGATTCATCATAAGCCTCCGCATTCCAGGTTTCTTTCCATTATTTTCCCCTCCGCGGCCGCGCTTCAAACCCACCCCCGGATGTTAAAAACAGGCGTTGAATTTTCATCGCCATAAAAAAGGGGGGCAATGCCTGCTCGCGGCACCGCCCCTCCTGACATGTTAGCAGCAGAAGTTGATAAACGCCCGCTGACACAGCTTTATCATCACTTTTCCTGCGCGATTACAAGTCTATTTTCTTCTCAATCAGATACCCTGTCCCTAAGAATAAGGCGATCATCAACGCCAAATGATAAACAAAAGATGCGATATTTGTGGCGGCAGATCCTGCAATTGCATTAAAGTGCAGCCCGGCGCTATGGTAGTGCATCTGAAGCAGATCATGGTAGGAAGCGGGTGTTTCCACATGGAAAGTGCTCAGGTCTAAATAATACGGAATCCATTGGCTGATTTCGGCGTCAATATAGCCGAATACGCCGCTTAAAATGATGAACACGACGAACCATAAACCGCCAATCTTTTTATGGCGGAACGTTACTTTGCTGAGTGCCATTGAAAAATAGATCAGCAATAACACACTGACAACGCTAAAAACCATAGATAATGTCATGTAAATGCACGCTTTTATGGATAGAACTTTTGAGATCGCAGAGAAAAGTTTTGATATGTGATCAATATGGAATGGGCTGAAAATCATCACCATTAAGAAGTTGAATAGCACAACGCCAATGCCTAACACCATAAACCAAAACAAAGCAGCGATGAGTTTAGATCCAAGTATTTGGTTCCCTGTCAGCGGCAATGTAAAGGTAAGGTAGCCGCTGTCATCATACAATTCTTTTCGGAACGAGCCGACGATGTAGAGGAATGCAGTGAGAGCCGCACCAAATAATAGCATAACGCCAATCGGCATAAAGATTTGCACTGAATGGAACAGCGAGCCTTCCTGATTAGAGGAGGCGTACATGCCGGCCAAGAGGATGAATACCAAAGCCAATATCCCCAAAATAAATTTGTAAGTCCCTCTTATTTCATACTTCATATATTTCAACATCCGTTTTCCCTCCTATGCCCCGAAAACTTCTTTATAAATTGTGTCGATTTGCTTGCCCTTTTCTTCCCGCAATTGCTCTGCATTTCCCGCCAGAACAATCCGGCCGTCTTTTAAGAAGACCACTTCGTCCAATATGCTTTCCATATCCCTGACTAAATGCGTCGTAATGATCATCGAACTGTTTTCGCGGAAGTTGCCGATAATCGCATCCAATATTTGGTCTCTTGCAACCGGGTCGACGCCGGCGATTGGCTCATCCAGAATATATAATTTTGCATCTCTTGCCAGGACAAGCGAGAGGTTCAGTTTTTCATGCATGCCTTTTGACAACGTATCAATTTTCATGTCTTTTTCCAACTTCATAAAATCAAGTAATGCTTCGAACTTCTTTTCATCGAAATCCTCATAAAAATCCTGATATAATTTCAAAGCATCCTTGATCCGCATCCATTTATACAGAAAATTGCGGTCAGGCAAATAAGAAACAATGGATTTTGTTGCCACGCCCACTTTGTATCCGCCAATCCGCACTTCTCCGCCTGTTTGCCGTAAAAGGCCGGTTAAAATTTTAATCAGCGTTGTTTTTCCGCTTCCATTCGGGCCTAATATTCCAACGACTTTTCCTTCCTCTATCGTTAAATTCAACTGATCCAGGGCTTTTTTACGGAAATAATGCTTTGCCAGCCCGTTTATTTCTACGATATTCTTCATTTTATTCATTCCCTTCCATAAACCTTTCCGATATCATTTTTTTAATTTCATCAGGCTGGAAACCCAAATTTTCCATTTCCCTGAAAAAACGGTCTATGACCGCTGCAGCCATGCTTTGTTTTAAATGGCTGATGATAAGGCTGTCCTCTGTTACAAAAGTTCCCATTCCTCTTTGCGTTTTCACCAGCTCTTCCCGCTCCAGTTCCTGATAGACTCTTTGGATTGTATTCGGATTGACTTTTAATTCCTTTGATAATTCCCTGACCGATGGCAGTTTTTCCCCTCTGTCGATTTCACCGGAAACCACCTTAGTCTTAATTAAATTCATGATTTGAATATAAATGGGCAAAGAACTGCTAAATTCCACCTTTTCACCTCCAGTTATGGTGTATTAGTGTACTATATAAATAGTACACTAATATTCCGGTACTGTCAACGCCATATTCCCTTTCCGGGGCTGGCCCGGCATGGCCAAACGAAAAGGCCCTGAAATCGGAAAAGATTTTTCACGAAATCAGGGCCTTATTTGAAAACCAAAATGCCTTTTTGCTTAAGCCGGGCAACGATTCAATGATCCTATCCCGAAAATATACGCTTAGCTGAATTTCTTCTTCTGCCGGTGCCGCGTTCACTCCCGCATGGCGTCTAATGGTAAGGAACGTTCACCTTTTTTGCCTGATAAACCGGATGCTTTTTTTCAGCCAGTCTACATAGCTTTCTTCCCGGGAGATCGCTTTTGTCAGGACAAGATAATGCCCTAACTCATCTGCTGCAAGTCCCATTTTCTCTTCTCTTTGCGCAAAAATAAGCTGGTAACGGGATTTCAGCTCCGATAATTTTTGCTCCCGCTGATCCAATTGGTCCTGGAAAAGCGGAAGAATTTTTTCTTCGGGAATGTATTGGATAAAATAAACTTTTAAAGCAAATGTATCTTTCTCCGTCTCGGGAATTTGTTCCGGGTGCATCAGCCACTGTGCCAGTTCCTTTTTTCCTTCTTCTGTCAGCTTGTACATCTTTCTTTCCAGTTTGACGCCCGATATTTCAATATATTGTTCGATCAGTTTTTCATCCAGCAGTTTTTTTAATTCGGTATAAATCTGGCTGTGTTTGGCACTCCAAAATTGGGAAATTTCCTTTGTAAACTCGGCCGTAATATCATAACCGCTCATATCTTGTTTTCTCAACAATCCCAGAATCGCGTGTTTAAGGACTCTTTTTGCCATCGGCTAACCTCCGTCACGATTTATTGACATTATTATAGCATAGGTATAAAATAAAACATGTAAATATTGACATGTTTAATATTGAATGATTTATTAAATACAGGAGGTTTATAATGAAAACATTAGAAGAATTTTTAGGCACCCATATGATCTATACGTATGAAAATGGCTGGGAATATGAATTTTATGTAAAAAATCAAAATACCGTTGATTATCGCATCCACAGCGGAATGGTTGGCGGCCGCTGGGTCCGCGGCCAAAAAGCAGATATCGTGAAGATCACGGATGGCGTTTTTAAAGTTTCCTGGACAGAACCGACAGGCACAGACGTTTCCCTGAACTTCATGCCGGATGACAAACGGATGCACGGAGTGATCTTTTTCCCGAAATGGGTACATGAACACCCGGAAATCACGGTCTGCTATCAAAATGACCATATTGATTTAATGGAAGAATCACGCGAAAAATACGAAACTTACCCGAAATATGTGGTTCCGGAATTTGCGGATATCACTTACATTAAGAATGAAGGCATAAACAACGAAAAAGTGATTTCAGAAGCACCTTATGCAACGATGGCCGATGACATCCGCTCAGGAAAACTAAAATTTTCATAAGCGAAAAGCCCACAAAAACAAAAAAACGGCGAGACATCGTGTCTCACCGTTTTTTTGCAAATAAAAATAAACGATCACTTTTTCAGTGCCTTCACTTGATTTTCTTCTAACATATTGGCTGTAGAAGGTCAGAATCACGCAAATGTGATAGCCTCTTTATACAACAAGTTGTTATTCTGCTTCGCCGACAACAGAAAATCGTTCATTTTTATGGTGCGGATTTTCAATTTCATCCAGGATTGCAACCGCAAAATCTGCATAGCTGATGTAGCTTTCCCCTTTTGAGTTTAACGTCAGCACATCCCCGCCTTTTTTGTAGGATCCGGTTCGTTTGCCTGCCGGATCAAAGAACGCGGCCGGGCTTACAAAAGTCCATTGGATACCGGTGGAATGCTGCAGGTCTTCTAAATTTTGTGCCTGGCTTTTCGCAGTTGGCAGGAATGCAGCGGGAAAATCGGGTGTGTCCATGACGCGAACGGTTTTTGATTCATCCGCAAACAGGCTGCCGGCACCCCCTACAACGACGAGGCGTGTGCCGGGCGCCCCTTTTAAAGCTTCAATTAAAACCCGGCCGGCTTCCACATGCTGGTGTTCCTTTCCTGGAGCAGCACCAAATGCATTGACGACCACATCATATTTTTGAAGATCTCCGGATTTGATATCGAAAATATTTTTTTCTACCACATCAACCCGTTTGTCTTGAATTTTCGCTGCATTCCGTACAATTGCCGTCACTTCGTGGCCCCTGTCAACCGCTTCTTTGAGAATAAGGCTGCCGGCTTTCCCGCTGGCGCCAATGATTCCAATTTTCATATGGCATTCCTCCTGTAATATGTAATCAACTTTATTACATGTAATTATTATAATTACAAGATGGCAGGCATGTCAATGATATTTATTTCCTTTAGGAGTTATACTATACTTGTAATTATATGAATTACATGAGGATGGTGACTGGAAATGTCGATCAGCAGTCGTTTTGCTGTTGGAATCCATATATTGGCGTTGATTGAAATGAATAAAGATGGCGTGAGTTCTTCCGAGTTTTTAGCGGAGAGTGTGAACACAAATCCTGTTGTCATCCGGAAAATCATGGGAATGTTGAAAAAATCCGGCTTAATAGAAGTCCATCCGGGGAAAGCAGGGGCAAGGCTGGCCAAAGCGCTGTCCGATATTACACTCCTTGATGTTTATAAGGCCGTGAATGTCGTCCAGGACAAAGCGTTATTCAGCATTCACCGGAACCCGAACCCGAAATGCCCTGTGGGAAGAAATATTCAGAACACCATTGAACCGATATTTGAAGCATCCCAGATGGCAATGGAGAAAGTTTTGGAGCAGGTGACATTGGAAGACGTGGTAAAAGACATTGCCAAAAAAGAAAACACCATATGCTAAAAAAGACATTCCAAACTGAATGTCTTTACACAAAATTCATAATAATATAGTTTTATTATCCGGAGCAGATAGGATTTTGTCAATGCGGTACTAAGATTCATTGTATCCTTTAATAATCAAACAATTATTGATATAATATCCGTGGGAAGACCTCTCTAGATATTCATTTCGCAGTGTACATTTAGTTGATAGAGTGTCTTCCCATTTTTTCATTTATCTGCCCCCTCGAGTAAAATTTTACACGTACAGATTCATCACGAACTTCCAGAATTTCTGGTGTCTTATAAAAGATATAAATCGGAATGTATTGAAACGGTTTTGACTAATCGTTCCAATCATGATATTCCGGCAGATGAA